>CAMUFS010000403.1 GCA_947088195.1 uncultured Clostridia bacterium | reverse complement strand
CTTGAATAACTGAATGTCCTGCGTTGGCATCGAGCTATTCTTCACCGCAGCCACACGGGGATTTTTTAACATTTCACGAAACAGCGGCATCGTCAGCGCCACGCCTGCAAGCTGTGGAATGTTATAGATCACAAAATCTGTGTCCGGCGCCGCATCGGATATGTCATTCCAGTACTGCGCTATAGCATACTCAGGAAGATGGAAATAGATGGGCGGAATCGCAGCGATAGCATCTACGCCAAGCTCCTGCGCATGTGCGGCTAGCGTCATACTATCCGCTGTATTGTTACATGCCACATGTGCGATAATCGTCAGTTTTCCATTGGCTGTGTGCACTACGCGCTCCAGGGTGCGCTTTCTGTCCTCCACACTCTGATAAATACACTCTCCTGATGAGCCTCCTACATAGACGCCTTTGACGCCCTTTCTTACCATATAGTCTGTCAGTTTCTCCACACGTCCCTCGTCCACTTCTCCCTGCTCATCATAACAAGCATAGAACGCCGGAATAATTCCCTGATATTTGCTGATATCTCTCATAACTGCCCCTTTCTGCGCACTGCGGCGCGCTCTTTTTATCCTATATATACTTTTATAACTGCTTTTTTTACTGCGGAAGGACTCCCCACCGCCAGCTTGACCTTGTGCGCATCCTCCGGCAGCGTGATCAGTGCCTTACCCGGTATCAGTTTGATGTAATGCTCGACGGGACCTTCCACTTCCATCAAGTCCTTCTCCTCATCAAAGCTCTTTACCGATACCTTCGACAAATCGGATACCCCGACAATCTCCTCACCGGTCACGGTCATGTGAATATCCGCATATTTTTTGTGTGCCTCAAAAAACGCGCCCTTCTCAGGAATCGTCTCATAGTCAAACACATTCATATATACCATCTTGCCATCAATCTCATAATGTCCTGCCTTCACATCATCAAGAGGATGACTGCTCAGATACGCGACCGCCTTATCCAAATATTCGCCAAGACCATGATAATGCTCAATATTTGCGATCTCTGTATAAATCATATAAATCCTCCATTCCCTATCCTTTGACTGCGCCCATTGTGATTCCCTTCGTAAAGTATTTCTGGAAAATAAGGAAAATGATAATAATCGGAATTGCTGCCAGCGACGCACCTGCCATGATCAAGCCAAAATCTGTTGCATTTTCTGCCTGTAACTTTGCGATACCAAGCGAAATCGTGAGATTCTTAGTGCTGGTCAGCATAATCAACTGCATAAAGTAATCATTCCATGAATTGATAAACGTAAAGATCGCCAAGGCGCCGATTCCCGGCTTAATCAATGGAAGCGCAATCGTGTAGAATGTTTTCCACTCATTTGCACCGTCAATCTTGGCAGCCTCCATCATCTCTCCCGGTATGCCCTCCGAGAACTGCTTCATCAGGAAAACACCAAACGGCCAGCCCACAATTGGGAAGATTACCGCCCAGATCGTGTTATAAAGTTCCAAGGAAGCCATCTCACGCAGCAGCGGAATCAAGATCACCTGTTTTGGCAGTGCCATCGCACACACGATCAAGGAGAATACAAGAGTGCGTCCGATAAAACGCTTCTTCGCCAGCGCATAGCCTGCCATCGCAGATGTGGCACAGGTAAGCAGCATCGCCGCCACCGACATAAACACTGTATTTAAGAGCCATCTGATCGCGGCTGGCACTTCTGGTCCTTTCAAACTGATTCCTGTAAATGGGATATTGATCTCCCAGAGTTCGGCTACCTGTCTGCTAAAAAGTTTTCTGTAATTGTCAAGCACCCACTCCTGCGGCCACCACTGCGGTGTTGTGGCATTGATTGCCGCTGAAGTTTTGAAAGAGCCAATAATAATCCAGTAAAGTGGAAAGGCAAACGCGAATGCCAAAATCGCAATAATGATAACCGATATCATTTTATAACAAGCTGCACGGTTAAACTGGTTTTGTTTCATATACATTTCCCCCTTTCCTACTTCGACTCTGCCATCTTAAACTGCACTGCCGAGAGCACTGCAATAATAATTGCGAGCACTACGCCCATCGCATTGCCATAACCATAGCGGTACAGCTTAAATGCATTGTAATAAATATAGTACATAATGGTATCTGTGCTATGGTTTGGTCCGCCGCTTGTCAGCAACTGAATCAGCGCGAAGCACTGGAAGCTGTTGATTGTCGTGATCACGAGGATATACAGTGTTGTCGGCATGATCTGCGGCCACTTAATCTTCCAGAAACACTGGAACTTTGTGGCGCCGTCCACCTCCGCCGCCTCCACGAGCGACTGGTCCACGTTATTGAGCGCAGATACATACAACACAATTGGCTGCCCCACAGAGGTTGTCAGCAAGATGAGAATAATACACCCCAGCGCAAACCGCTCATCACCCAGCCAATTAATATTTTTTTCAATCAGTCCGGTGTTTGTGCCTATGTAGTTAAATATGCCGTAATAATTGTTGAACATCCACTTCCACACAACGGCAACGGCAACAGAACCCGTCA
>CAMUFS010000402.1 GCA_947088195.1 uncultured Clostridia bacterium | reverse complement strand
CCTGTAAGTTCTTCATAATAACCTATATATTCTGACGAAGCATCCTCAGCATTATAGGAGTATTCCAGTAAACGGAAAAGAGCATAATTCTTCAGCCTGCTCTGGTTTTGGCTGATTTTTTCTTCCACATTCGCCTGTTCTTGAATCATCTGTGTCACCCTTTTGGCAAGCCACTGATATTCATTTTCATTTTTTATACTCTCTTGGTTATCAAAGATTGAAATCAAACTTTTCAACGGATGATAATTCTTTTTTGTCAGATAAAAAGAGAGCAGAAAGCTTGCCAATATGCAAATAAATAACCCACATACGGCATAATTTTGAATATTTCTCGCACTCTCCTTCAATAAACTATCAGGAAGAAACATAATATACTGCCATCCAGTCTGCTCAGAATTTACCTTACTGACATAATAAGAGATCTTATCAATCGTAACTGTATCATATTCATCGGATACTTTATCCATAATAAATGCATTGATCGCTTCCATATCAGTACTACGGACTACCTGCCTGTTCTTATTCAACACATAAAAGCAAATTTGATCCTCCCATATTATGGAATTTAAAAGTTGTCCAAGCTTTTCATGCTTCATGCGGATTCCAATCGTGACATTTCCTTGATCACTACCTGTTTCAAGACTGGAGGAAACAAACAACAAATCTGTTCCCCTGCTATCTGTCTCTATTGGAACAATATCTTGAAAATGAGAATCCAAAAGAAAATTTCTGAATTTTTCTTCTGAAAACAGGTTATCCTGAAAATATAGATTATAATAAATAGAAAATGGCATATTTCCCTTAGCACTTACAATATAATCATTATTTTTAAAATAGATAAAGACATCTTCATCATATTTTTCCAGAAATCCAATATTGCGCAGATCCCTATAAAGTGCATAAAGCTGCATCTGGTTTTCTCCTACAAACGTTCCCTTCATATTCGATAAAAGATGAACCGTCTGATCAAGAGAAAGCCTGTTTATCTCATTCTGTAATCTGGCAATTTGATTATCCATTGTATTCATAACCAGGCTCATCATGCTCTGGTTATGCTTTTGTGCCTGTATATAATTATTTTTTAGTGCTACACGGTAAATTGACATTCCTATCATAATTGGCAGAGTCAAAATCAGAAGATATGACAAAAACCAGCCAAACTGTACTTTCTTATGTCTGTACATAGTTCTTTTCCTTTCTTCAGAAAGTGAAAAATTATTGTTATAACGTTTTAATATCTAGCAATACAAGATTCTCGCACAATCAAGTTCCCTTCCAGCAATTTTATACTGCCCTCTTCTTGCCCTTCCATTAACCCAACTAATGTATTTATCGCCAAAATTCCCTGTCTTGCTATCGGATTCTTTATCGTAGTCAACGATGGTCTATAATACTGTGCTATGTCAATATCATCAAATCCAATTACACTGCAATCCTCTGGCACCCGATACCCCTCTGCACGCAGTGCTTTTATACAACCGATGGCACTGAGATCATTCCCTGCAAGAAAGGCATCCGGCAGCAGCTCTGCATGAGAATGAATCAAATTGATAACACTATTAAAACAATACTCCTCCTCAAAATTTCCTTGTAAAATTACGCCGGCAGACAGATGATTTTCCTCCAGTGCTGCCATATAGCCTTCCTTTCTTCTTCTGCTGTCTAGCACACTGTCCATATATTCGATAAAGCCTATTTTCCGATGTCCCAAATGAATCAGATATTTAACGGTTTCATAACCTGCCTGATAAGAATTAAACAACACACTTGCTGTTCCTGTTCCAGAAAATTCCCGATCCAAAAAAACCATTTTCATCCCCATTTCTTGTATCATCGCTATTTCCTGCTCCTTCAAAAAATGGTTCTCATAAATCACCACACCATCAAAACACTGTCCCATAATATTCCCTACAATCACGGTTGGATCTTTTGTCACAAAAATATTAAAATTATATCCCAGCTTATCACATTGTCTGCTCATAGCATCCAACAACGTACCAAAATATGCTCCTGTCACTGTATTGGTAAAGAAGCCGATAGTTTTCGAGGATCCTACTTTCAGATAGCGCCCATTTAAATTTGGTATATAATTCAATTTCTTTACTGCATGGATTACCTTCTCTTTTGTGTCAGAGCTGATATAACGTCCCCCATTTAAAGCATTGGAAACGGTTCCTATGGAAACTCCTGCCTCCCTCGCTACATCCTTTATGGTCACTCTATCCATATATTCTCCCTCCTTTGTTAAAACGTTATAATATTTACACTATAGCAAATTTTAATTAAAAACACAAGTTTTAGGAACCAAAAAGAAATTTACCTTAAGAAGAGATGAAAAAGAAACTTTTGACCTTATAACAAAGACTTTGTAATTGTCTTCAACTGTCTTCAAGCTGAAAGACATACAAAAAAGCGGAAGCTCTCTGAAATCAAAAGCTTCCGCAAAATAAGAAGAGCGCGAGACGGGGATCGAACCCGCGACCCCCTCCTTGGCAAGGAGGTGCTC
>CAMUFS010000401.1 GCA_947088195.1 uncultured Clostridia bacterium | reverse complement strand
GCCCTCTGCATTTTCAATTTTGGCAATTACAGAAATATCTGCATGATACTCTCTAAGAAGCTCTTTGATCTCATTGATGCAGGCCGCATTTCTCACAAAAGAGGCCGCAATAAAATCAAATCCCTGCTCAATGCCAAATAAAATATCCTCTTTGTCTTTCTCCGTAATACCCGGAAGCTTAATGCTGACATTTGGCACATTCACGCCCTTTCTCATGCCAAGCTCCCCGCCATTGATAATCTTACATGTGATCTCTGTCCCAGCAAGCGCTGTCACCTCAAGCTCAATCAGACCATCATCTATCAAAATCTTATTTCCTATCTCCAGATCCTCCGGCAGCCCCTCATAGCTAATATGCCCGATTGTATTATCTCCCACAATATCTCTTGTCGTCAGAGTGTATGTCTCTCCCTCTTTTAACACGACCTTTTTCTCATCCCTTAAAAGCCCTGTCCGAATTTCTGGCCCCTTTGTGTCAAGCAGCATGGCAATCGGCAGGCCCAGCTCCTCTCTCACACTCTTAAGCAGGCGAATACGCTCAAGCTGCTCCTCATAATCACCGTGAGAAAAATTAAAACGTGCAATATCCATCCCATTTTCGACAAGCTGCTTCATCATCTCCCGGTCATTTGTATTTGGTCCCATCGTACAGATAATCTTTGTCTTTTTCATCAACCAATATCCTCCATCATTTATTGAATATGCTGGTGCGTAAATAAATGCTCCCTGCAATACTCATAATTGCCATTACACTTGGAACAAAACCGAAATTCCAAATCCTCCCCGTCAAGCTCCGTCCGCCCACAGATGGCACATTTATGCTTTGTGATACCTTTGGGCATCTTTACCTGCTTCTGGTATGTTCTTCTTCGGTGTATCTCTCTTGGGTCCACTCTTCGATAATTCCTTGTCATAAAGAAAAATACCAAAGTGTTAAGCAGTGACGCTCCAATTACAAACTGCGCTCCCACGCCGCTTGTAAAAAAACTGAACACCAGCATTAACGCATAGATAATTCCTAAAACCTTCACCTTAATTGGAACAAAGAAGAACAAAAGCACCTGCATATTGGGGAAGGTCATCGCATAGGCCAAAAAAATGGACATATTGATATAATACGTACTAAATCCTCCGAAATACATATAGCCTGCCAACATTCCATCCATGCCCTTAAGACCTAACTCCGACGGAACTCCCCCTGTCGCCAAGCTAATATAGCCAAACAGTAAGAAGCTTCCAAGGATCGTAAAAAGCATACCAGACAACAAATATATATTATACCGGAACGCTCCCCATGTACGCTCCAGATTTGTGCCAAGAGAATAATAAAAATAAAGCATTAAGAGCGTAAAAAAAGAAAAAGACTCTGGAGGAATTAAAATCCATGTAAACAGACGCCAAACCTGTCCCCGAAGAATAAGATATGGATTCAGATATAAAAGAAGTATAATATTGGGATTCACCATCTGAAAAAGATATCCAGCGGCATAGCACATAATTAATATTAAGGAAATATTTCTAATCGCATATCTTCCAAATTTTCTTTCTAGTTTATTTAACAACTTCATCTGCATCCTTCTTTCTTTTTGGTTGGAAATCCTTCCCATAGCATTATCTGTAAGTATTTCCACTTTTCAGCAGTTCAAACATTAGCAAATCATGTCTCTGTTTTTCTATCTCTATACTCCGTCTCCAAAGCGTGCCTGACCACAATCCACCGGGATTGCTGCGCATCCGCGAAACATGGCAGTTAGACACGCTTTGATACTATGGCATATTATATTATAGGTGCTATACTTTTGTTTGTCAATCCATCTTTTTGGATAAAAATTCCATGAAGTCCGACATGGTAAGCCCCGTTTTATCAAGTACATCTCGGACAGAATCGTTCTCGGAAAACCGATTTGTCATACTGGGACGACGTTTTTCCTCAATCTCTTCCTCACTCACATATTCCTCCTGCCTTCTGTTCTCTGGCATAGAAGTTCTCTGCATCTCCGGCATTGTCATGGTGTCAGGCATTCGATTCATCCACTGCCGTTCTCTTGGCTGAGCCATATTATCTGTATAGTCCTCCATGGAATCGTCCCAGTCCTCCTCACTCATATCACTGTCCATTCTTGGGCATGGACGCACTGGAATACACAATTCTTCGCCAATTCTTAAATTATAAACATTGACATATGGGTTAGCACGCATCAGATCGGAGACAGACACATGATAACGTTTTCCAAGACTGTAGAGAGTGTCTCCTTTTTCTATTACATGATAAATCCCGCGGCAGCGGCGGAAGCATAAATCACAATATAATTTTCTATTCCCAGAATATCTTTCATCGGAACGGTCAAATTCATGATCTCTGTAATCCATTACTATTTCAGCTCCTGTTTTCTTTTCTCTACTACTATATTCTTGTAGGAAGGAATTTGACACTGGATTTTATAATATAGGAAAATCTATAGTTCGTGTAAAATGTAATTTTGTATCATCATTTTTTGAAGGGGGCCGCGGCGCCAAGCTATATATCCT
>CAMUFS010000400.1 GCA_947088195.1 uncultured Clostridia bacterium | reverse complement strand
CCTACACGACGCTCTTCCGATCTTGGATAGATATGTTTTTCGCTGACATGTGGATACTGCTCCACAAAATAATCCAGATTTTTATCAACCATTTGTAATGCCTCTTGAAAAGCTGTTTCATACATCTCTCTGTTATATACTTCGTTCATATTTATACCTCCTACCCTTTCACAGCGCCAATCATAACGCCTTTAGTAAAATATTTTTGTAAAAAAGGATATACGCACAAAATGGGCACAGTAGCTACCATAATTGTCGCATATTTAATACTCTGTCCAACCGACTCCTGATCTGCCACACTGACTCCGGTTGTCATAGAGCCTACATCATTCTGCATCAAGATTTCTCTCAGAATTACTTGAAGTGGATACAAATCTCTGGTACGGATAATTGTAGAAGCCCAGAACCAGGAGTTCCAGATTCCTACACCATAATACAATACCATAACAGCAAGTATGGATTTAGACAAAGGAACAATCACTTTCCACAAGATTGTAAGATGACCTGCTCCATCAATCTGTGCTGCTTCCACAAGACTGTCTGGTATGCTTTGAAAGGACGTGCGTAAAATAATCATATTATAGGTATTGATCATAAAAGGAATGATAAGTCCCATCAAATTATTTGTCAACTTTAGATCCCTGAGTGTCAGATAAAATGGGATCATACCACCTGAAAAAAACATTGTGAAAGTAATAAGCATCATAATTCCGTCTCGAAACAAAACATTTTTCCGCGACAAAAAATAAGCACCGATTGATGTCATAATCAAATCCACTATAATGCCAGTTATCAGGATAAACATAGTATTCCTATAACCCTTTATAATCATGGGATTCAAAAACACTTTTTCATATGCCGCTAGACTAAAGCCTGCTGGCTTAAATAACAGGCCAGAATGTTGCGTTAGAAGCGCACTGTCGCTAAAAGAAGCAACCGCCACATACCACACTGGATATAGACAAAGCAGCATAATAATCCCCAAAATAATATAATTAACTACTCGAAAAATTCTCTCTCCTGTTGATACTTTTATTTTCATAGCTTCTCCCTTCTACCACAAGCTGGTATCACTGCACTTTTTGCTGATCTTATTTGTTATAACCAACAATGCGCAGTTGACGACAGAATTAAACAATCCAATCGCTGTTGAATAGCTCCAGTTTAATTCCACAAGACCCACACGGTAAACATAAGAAGAAATTACATCTGCCGTCTCATATGTAGAAGGATTATACAGCAAAATTGTCTTTTCATATCCAATGCTCATCAGAGAACCCATTTTCAAAATCAACATAATAATAATCGTTGGCATAATCGAAGGCATGGTGACATGGATAAGCTGTTTCCACTTTCCTGCTCCATCTATCGCTGCCGCTTCATATAATTCACTATCTACTCCTGCCAGAGCAGATAAATAGATAATAGACCCCCAACCAACCTCCTGCCATATGCCAGATGTCACATAGATCGGACGATACAGAGAAGGATTTTGCAAAAGAGGACTTCTCTTTCCTCCAAAGAACTCAATAATATCATTAAACAATCCAGAAGTCATGCAGAAATTGGTAATCATACCAGTCACTACAACCATAGAAATAAAATGTGGCAAATATGTAATTGTCTGCGCAATTCCCTTAAATTTCTTCGATCTGACCTCATTCAAAAGCAGCGCCAGTATAATTGGAGCAGGAAAGCCAAAAATCAAATTATAAATACTAATTAATAAAGTGTTTCTTAACAACCTCCAGAAGTAAGGGCCCGTAAAGAAACGGGTAAAATTACTTAATCCAACCCAGGGACTTCCCGATACACCGAGTGCTGGAGTATAATCCTTAAACGCTATGATCGCTCCATACATCGGCTTATAATGAAAAATCAGATAAAAAATCAATACCGGAACTACCAGAATATACAGGGAATGGTTTCTTTTCCAATCTTTTCTTACCTGAGCCAAAAAAGTCTCGTTTTTTATATTCATACTCGTTTTCCTCCTGATCCAGAGAGCAGAAAAGGCAGGATTTTTATCTCCCGCCCTTCCTCCATCCTTCTTATCTCTTATTATAACGCTCCATCGCAAGATTCTGAATTTCCAGTGCACGTTTAAGTCCCATATTCTCTATTGTCTTTACATAATTGTCAAAATTGTCCAGACTCTCCGTACCGAAAATAAACTTTAATGTCATCTCATCACGATAAGTGTTAATCTCATTCATAATGGTTGAGTATTCTCTGCTCTCATCTGCTGTTGGCGTAATTGGAGGAATCTTGTGCTTCGCTCCGTTTGTCTCGCCCCAGATCTGATTGGAAACCTTCTGTGTCTCGATTGTATAATACTGCTCAATATAACGAATATCTTGAACAAATGGTCCGTTATAATTTCCTCTTACATATGCAGACAAAGATTGTGCTACCGACCAACCATTTGGATTGTTCAAAATCTGATCGGTATAGGTCGGATAGCCATCTATCATGGTATACGATTCGCCTTCGATACCAAAATTAAACAACATATGGCCTTCCTCGCTATATGCATAATCCATCAATCTTGCCG
>CAMUFS010000399.1 GCA_947088195.1 uncultured Clostridia bacterium | reverse complement strand
TGGTATGTGAGAGAAAGAACGAACTGTTGGAGGGGCTGTTCTTTCTCTTTTTTTGTTCCATAAAAACTATATCGGAATGACATGGGATGGTCAAGAGGAAAATGTGCCGCCTCCTGCAGCACACTTTTATAGACAGTATTTGAAACCTGAGATTTTAATTTGACGTTTTTGTGCGGGAGAAAGGAACTTTAGTTTGCTGGGCTACACCATAATCAGCTTCTACAATTTCCAAATATTATGACACTACTTCCTTTTGCTCTATCATTACCTGCGCATCTACATATGAAACAATCCTGCAAAGTAATAAATATATGTTGAAACTCATCATATCTTCAGAAATTGTTGAGTATTAGATTTCACTCTGATTCTTCAGAAAAGCAGCGTATCTTAAAAGGGCATCTTGAAAATGCCACACACAACGCAGTGTCTCATAAAGAAAACCATTTTCTAGGCAGCCTTATGGAATTTTTCCCACAGCTGGGCAACCGCATTTCTCCATGGATTGCTCCGACCAAGGTAGACGCCTGTTTTTCTTGCATGCTTCGTCACAACAGCCGGGGTCATGATGATGTGCTCCAATACCATGCATAGCTTGCAGCGTTTCACAGACCTTTTCATAGAGATACCATCTAGCTGCAGTGATGCCTGCCCCAACATCCGCAGCATGTTATAAGCGAGCTGGATGAGTTCAAGCACGAGCTCGTTCGTCTTGAATTTCCCGGACGGAAGCTGTTATGCACCGAGATCCGTTTTGATTTCGCTATGGTACTGCTCCATCTCACCGTGCCTGTGGTAGAGCTCGATGATCTCCTCATCCCGGAAGTCGACATTGACAAAGTACATGTCGCATTCAATCTTGGGAATGATGTAATACCGCCCGTCATGGTCACAGGCACGCACTGTTATGTCGTAAATTATCCATATGCTCACAGTTTTCTGCTTTCGTCCTGATTTGGATGAACTATCCGGGATGTAATAGGAAATATCCCGGAACGTCCACCCGATGTATTCCTTTTTCCCTTCGAGCGATGTCCAGGTGTCCGTATATACATCCCGAAATTCGTCCAGCCATTCCTGCTGCTACTCTTTCCTGCGGTTGCGCTTGATGATGAAACGCACCCTATCCCCTAGAAACATCCTTCCATAAACAGCCCGATGTTGTCGACAGAATCAATGCCGGAATCCAAACAGAACAGGCGCGGCTGGTTTGTAACCTGCCGCGCAAGCTGGAGCAATTTCGTAAGAAAGGCGGGCATGTCTTTCTGGCCGTGCTACTTCCCTTCCCGCAGCTCGCAGGCAAGCAGATATCCTTCCGTCCCGATATACGCATTATGCGGAGCTGGTAGCTGTGTTAGACATTTGGTTCACAAATTCAGGAATTATAACAGATTCATTATACATTCTCTAAGAGCACAACTAAATTCGTTTTCCATTATTTCACTTTCTTTCAACATTCTTTCTAATTCTGTCATATCTTCCTCCTCTTCCCACAGCTTTAAAGCATTTAAATACCTAGCCAATATTTCTGGGGTAATTTCTTTATTATATTCCTCAGTTATGCACACATATTTACTTGCACTTTTTAGAAGCCATCCTTTTAATTGATGATTCAATATAACAAATCCAAAATCCTCAACTATATATAAAATCAAGTCCTTTTGATTATTAAATTCTATTGGAAATGATAACAAAATATCTTCATTCTTATCATAAATAATAGGCTGTAAAAATTTGAAGTCAATATTATTCTTCTCAGCAAAAAGCAAATCTCCTTTCATTCCTGTACTAATTATATTGGAATATTCTTTCATAGTACCATTATTTATTTTACATGATAAATCAATGATAGCTGTTGCAAATCTCCCATCCTTATTAAATAATACAGTATCATTACTTTCATATAATAAATTAAAGCTTCCTACAGATTCTGCAATAGAATCATCCACTTCTGAATAATCTTTACATTTAGTAATCCATAATTGTTCATCAAATAAATACCACTTTACATCACTATTGAACAAATTACTATTTTGATACTCTTCTATAACTTTCATATTAACGTATTTGTGTGGCCGGTGGAAACTTTCCTCCCTTTGGCTTATCAGTTCCACTGAGAATTTGCTCATGTGTTACAGGCATACCTGGATCAGAAGGACTACCTCCATAAATATCTGCTCCGCTTTTACCTCGTGGTCCACTTGGATCATAACTTGTTATGATACTCCTTTTATTACTTCCTTTGGCATCCACAATTGCCACATCATACTCCTTTCTAAATATCAGTTTTTCTTTATTATTCGTTAAATATACTGCATCTGGAATTGACAACATTTCTTGCTCTAGTTTATCACCTAACCTACCATGATAACCCTTACCACGTCTTATATCACCTTTTTTCGCTCTTTGAATAATATCTTCCACCAATTTGTTTATTTTAGAATCTGTGCTCTTTATGGATTCCGTTCCACCATCCTCATTAAATTTTCCTGAACCACCACAATCATACCCACTCGGATCATAATACACTACTGGATTATTCCTACAGTACGCATACAGGTTCA
>CAMUFS010000398.1 GCA_947088195.1 uncultured Clostridia bacterium | reverse complement strand
TTATGAAATCTCTCCATCAGCTTGTCCCTATCTGCAATAAAAAAATATGAGGACAACACTGTCACTATTATTTGAATTAAAATATTGGGAATATTCTTTGCCACATTTCCGGCTGCCTCCATAGTTGGCATACCAATGCTCTGAATCAGCTCTCCCATAAATTGACTTACATTATTCCCAAGATTATTCAGTGTCTCTTGTATTTGAGTGGGCAGAAATTGGAATAACCTTGATAGATTCTCCATCATCAGTCGGATCTCTACCTCCAGATCATAATATAGGTCTGGCAGATCTTTAATAAATCGGACTGTTTCCATTGTCAATCTAGTTATAATAAAATAACATCCAAGGATAACACCGGCAAGCACTCCTATTACAATCACTGCAGAGCTATGTTTTCTCACTATTTTAAGTCGTTTTTCCAAGAAACGTACCAGTGGATTTGCAATCAGCGCAATAAGCCAGCCAATCACAAATGGCATAAAAAATCGCAAAAGCTTTGGCCCAAGCCATACTACCAAAAATATTCCTGCTAGGCTGATTCCCATATTTAAAAATATTTTTATATATTTTTTCAGATATATCTTCCATGCCTTTTCTTCCAAAATACCACTTCCTTTTTTCGATAGCTCTTACGCCACTATAAAACAATTATCTTTCATCTCCGACCTTCCATGTAAGAAATCCTCCCACTGCCAGAAGAATCACACCTATCAGAATTTCTGCTATTCTTAGCTGTACAGCTCCCATATTGATAAAGATGGCAAAGGGAGAGGAGATAATTAGACCTAATATTGCACTGTACGTCAAGGCGGCATAGCGCTCAAATAAAAATTCAATTAATTTGGCAATTAGGAAAATACCAACTAACACACCGATGCCAAATGGCATAAGCACCATAACACCATGCCAAAGTCCCGCCATATCAAAGCTTTTCAGCGCCGAGATAAAGGCCGTTATCTCACTGATAATGGAATTGTAATATCCTAATATCATCAAAACCATGGAACCACTCACACCCGGTATTACCATGGTGGCGGAGGCAATCACACCCATCACAAACAACAACAGGATTCCGACGACATTCACCTGTGCCAGATTGACAGCCGTTCCTTCTCCTCCTATCAAAGACATTCCTACGCCAAATGCGAAAAGTACCAAAAATGCAATGATATGTCCTATTTTAATTGTACTTCTTTTTTTATCAAGTTCTTTTTTTAAAGATTTTATTAAGATTGGAAGCCCGCCTAAGATCAACCCAATAAATGTAAGTGCTGTCGCCAGAGGAAATTCTGCAAACAGATACTCAATTAAAAATGCAAAACCGACAATTCCAAGTGCCATTCCCAGAGCTAGTGGCACCAATGTGGCAAGGCTTTTTTTCCAATTTTTAAATAATCCTGTCAATGAGGAGATCAGCCTGTCATATACTCCCAAAGAAACTGCCATTGTGCCACCGCTCACACCCGGTATTACATTAGCTATGCCTATTAGCACGCCGCGGATTATATCCATTACATATTTCATTCTAATTTGTCCTCATTTCTTTGCTGTCTATCCATGTTCTCAATGCTGCAAATACTGCTTCCATCTGCTCTTTTGTCCCGATTGTCACGCGGAGATAATTTTTGATACGCTCACGGTTAAAGTGCCGAACATAGATTTTCTTTGTTTTTAAATATTCAAATATCTCCTCCGCTGTATAATCTGGATGTGTCACAAAAAGAAAGTTTGCTTTTGAATCTCCAAATTTAAAACCAAGCCTTCGGAATTCTTCCTTTGCATACTCTCTTGTCGCTATAATCCTTGCCGTAATATCCTCAAAATATTCTCTGTCCTCTATCGCTTTTACGCCAAGCAGAATAGAAGGTGTATTCATTGTATAAGAATTATAAGCATATTTCACGTCATAAAGAGCCTGAATCAGCCTTGGATTCCCCATTGCATAGCCAATCCGCATACCGGCAAGTGCGCGGGACTTTGAAAAGGTCTGCACCACCAAAAGATTTTCATATTTTTCAATTAATGGCAGAGCGGATGCTGTTCCAAAGTCCACATATGCCTCGTCCACAATCACCACCACATCCTGATTATGCGAGAGCACATCCTCTATAAAAGAAAGCTCCACCGCCTCCCCTGTCGGCGCATTGGGATTTGGAAAAATCACACCTCCATTCTCCCTGTCATAATCTCTGGCGCAAATGCAGAAATTATCATCTAATTTTGGTGTCTCATATGGTATTCGAAATAACTCCGCCCACACATCATAAAAAGAATATGTAATATCTGGAAAGAGTATTGGCTTGTCTGAGTTAAAAAAGGTCAAAAATGACATGCCAAGTACATCATCCGATCCCACTCCCACAAAAACCTGATCACTAGAGAGTCCATAGTAGCCAGCAATCGCCTCCACCAGTGCCTCTGCTTTTGGATCGGAATATAACCGAAGTGCTGATGCCTCCAGATTTTGCAATGCCTCCTTAACTGCGGGTGCAGGAGGATATGGATTCTCATTTGTGTTGAGTTTTATCATATCTTTCACCTTAGGCTGCTCTCCCGGCGTATATGGAAC
>CAMUFS010000397.1 GCA_947088195.1 uncultured Clostridia bacterium | reverse complement strand
TCCAATATATTGCTCTCCAGTTCTTTATTTGATTCTGCAATAGGAAATGGCAGCTCCCGATAAGGAATTAAAAGTTCATATTCTTTTTCCATATACTCTTTCAAATCTGTGGCAAATAAAAAAACTGGCTTTTTTACAAAAGCTGGCTCAAACATAATACTGGAAAAATCTGATATGGTAATATCCGCTGCAGAAACCAATTCCTCACTATCCGTATAGGTACTGACATCCACCACAAACTCTGGCTTTTCCATCTCCTTAGCAGCCTTGGCAACCGATGGATGCAGTCGAAGCAAAATAATCCATTCCCCTCCAAATCGCTGTTCTGCTGCTCTTTTCACCTGAATCAAATCCAACTCCATCTCTTTGGCTATATGAAACTTCTTTCCCCTTCTTTTATCAAACCGATATGTTGGCGCATATAAAATCGTATGCTTATCTAGCCCCAACCCATACTGCTGATATACTTTTTCTTTATTCTCTCTTTCAAAAAACAATGCGTCTGAACGAGGAGAACCAAATGGGAGAAACTCTTTTTGAAATCCAAAACCTCTTTTGCAGGATTCTTCATCAAACTTACTTCCTGTAATAATAAAATCAATCATCTGCCCATCCCTTTTCCAGTTTTCTATCTGATCAGGGATACTTTGAAATGTGATGGCATCCAAGTAAAATTTTTTTAAAGTGACACTAGCCCAATGTTTGGTTTGTATATAAAGCTGTCCCTGTCGCTTTTGAATAAATGAAGGAACCGCCAAATCCAAAATCCAAACCTTGGCTGTCTCCATCTCAAAAATAAAACTTTTCCAATTTCCACTGTATATTTTTCTCACACCAGATGGAACAGGTGTTGTCATATCACTAACTACCCAGACAAGATCCAGATCTGTTCTAAGATTTAATAGTGCATTGGTAATATATTTCCCATGATCTGTATAATCTCCATAAGCGCGAAAGAATATCTTCTTTTCTTCTATTGGATACTTAACACAACATTCTTGTGCAAAGAGCTCTTCTTTTGATTGGCTTTCTACCATTTTCTTATTATCCAGAGCTCTTTGATTTGCCTCCATCATAAGAAGAATAAAATAATTTTTAATTCCTTTTTGTTCTAATTGCTCTACAATCTCTAAATAATAATTAATGCTTGCAATAAGAAGCACGGCGTCTTCCACTAAAATTTGTTCCAAAATAGAACTATCAGAAACCAGAATATTTTCCTGATCCAAACCATTTATTTCTGCCAAAAATATCTTTGCGGGAAATCCTTGTTTTCTTTGATCATTATCTATTATTCCATCCAATCTAGCAGCATCTTTATATCGCTCAAAATAGCAGTCGGCACCTGAGCCAACACCATATAAAAATATTTTTTTTCTAAATGATATCTGTTCAAAATCTGCCCAAGTCTGCTTCTGAAATTCCTTCCTTTCAGAAAGATGCAACCTTTTTTCGATCGCCTTATCAATAGCATCCATATTTTTTCTCCTTATTTTGATTTCATACACCAATCAACATCTAACGTTTAATTTTATAAGGATAAAACATTACAAGTCACCATATACTGTTTGGTAAATCTCCATCATTTTTTTAACAATGTTATTTCTATTATTGTACTCTTCTGCTTTTTCTCGTTCTTTTCTTGAAAGCTGTTCTGCCAATTTATCATCTTCAAAGATCTTGCTTACATAATATTGCATCATATAACCTGCATCTAATGGATATAAAAATCCTGATACTCCGTGTGTGATAATGCTGGGAATCCCTCCTACATAACTTGATACTACAGGTGTTCCCACATACATTGCCTCACACACAGAATTGGATGAATTTTCAATTACAGAGGGAGACAAAAAAACATTGGCCTTTTGATAATATTGATACATTTCCTCCGGGGACAATGTACCCACAAATGTTATTTTTTGTTCTAACTGGTTTTCTTTTATTTTGGTTTGAATATAATTTCCATATGTAGTATCTATATGTCCTATATCTGTTCCTGATATAAAAACATGAAGCTTTGGATATTTTCTTGCCAACTTAGCCAAAACATCCAGTATCAGATGAAAACCTTTTATGGGATAACCTGCCTGACTAATAAATATACTATATTTCTCACATTGCTCTACTGCCCATCTTTTTTGATTTTCATAAAATATATCTCTTAAAATTTCGCCACAGTGATGATATTTTACCTCTGGATTGATCTGCTCACAACATGCCCTGTCCCAATCCGTTCTTCCTGCTACATAAGAAACTTTTTGTAATAGCTTTCTCTCATATTGCCCACGCCATATAAATTCCTGTATATCCTGTTCTATCGAATTTCCTAACCTTTTTTCCTTCATAAGATTATCTGACAATCCAAAACTATAATGAAGAGCATAAACAGATACCAAGCCTTGTATATGAACTAAAACATGTGCAAGCATTCCCTGTTCTTCACATGCTTGAACCATTACATAAGAATGAAGATATTCTGTTCCCCAGATATGAATGATATCTGGTTTATAATTACAAAGAATTTCATAGAATCTATCTATACCATTCCCCATCTCTTCTTCTTTTTTTATGGTCTGAAAAGAAT
>CAMUFS010000396.1 GCA_947088195.1 uncultured Clostridia bacterium | reverse complement strand
CCTCTTCGATAAGGTCTTGTATCTCAGTTTCAGTAAATTGTGAGATGACGATGGCATCATGTCTAGTCAATGGCCTGCCTGCCATAGCCTCAAACGGCTTCAGTTGTTGGCCGTTTTCGCCGGACATCCGGATGATCTTGAAATCTGTGACGCCTTTTATGGCGAAAATATCCCTTAGTGTACAGACATTGGATCTTTCAATGACAACTTCATGCATTTCCATAAAACTGTATCTCCTTTCGACTGTTTATCCTATTATAGCACCCGTGCGCGTAAGCGCTTGATAAAATTTATATTCCCTGCTGGATTGACCAGCAGGGAATATAAATTTTAAGACTCAAATGGCAGAGTATCGGGCAGATTTAATCCTGGAATGTTATCCGTGTTAAGGCTTGTGTTCATACACTCGGCAAGGATTTGGGCTGCAAATCGAAACCCATTGCGGAATCCAGCGCGTTCATATGCTATTCCGTAATCCAACACTGCGTACTCCAGCTTATCATACTTAATTCCCGCAGTTTCTGCAATCTCTTTTATGTTCCTTCGGGTGCGCTGGATCTCAAGCTCGTCGAGTCTATAGTCCATTTTTTCCTGCATCAAATTGTACATTGTGTCAAGTGTGTTTTTAGTCTCCATATGATATACCTCCCTTCGAGGGCAGCGCCTACGGACGAGACGCTGCAGACCACATAATGCAAGGTGGTGGTGTATTTAGTGACGAAGGTGCTCCCGCCCGGCGAAGCTGGGAATCATTTTTTACTATATTTGGCCTCATACACGTAGTTGTGGGTATATTGCCTGACCAGTTTTTGTGCGACCTGTTGGGCTTTATGTAAGTTGGTATCGGCTGACAGCATTCCCTCAATGAATTCTTTTTGAATCAGAGCCAGGGGAGGAGCGTCTGAGTCGTTTGATGGGATGGTAGGGGATACGCTCTCGACTTTATTAAATAGATCGTACATCGTGGGGCTTGGATTCTCGGCATCGGATAATTGTAGGCATACAGCGACCGCAAGGATATTTAAAGATGCGGATAAGAGCTGAGAGGGATGGATGTGCGATATGGGTCGCCATTTTACGTTTTCTGATGCATTAAATATGTCTTTGCAATATTTTACAATGCTTTCTTTATCTTTTGAGCAGAAGAATGGCACGGAGCTTAATATGTCGATGTCAATCTCACAGAGTATATCTGTTTTATTTTTGACGGGACGCTCTTTGGGTAATGGCACATTGCGGACACCCTTTTGCTCGGATATATATAGTCCGTCTGCTCCGATATCCAGGGTGATCCTGTTTATGTCGATGCTGTTCCCGATGTTATAGACTGCAGGCGTTAAGGACTCTGTGACTGTTTGGGCTAACCATCTGGCTCCCATTGGAGAATCACTGGCCTGCTGAGCGATATGTTCTGCCGCTTTTTTAGATATGTCAACGTGAACGCCAAGATTATCAAAAATTAGCCGGTCATACTGTTTGATCGGTGATTCATGGCTATCGGTCAGGATGCGAGTGTAATCGGACTTGGTGAGTTCATTTGTGCAAGTGATCAATGGGATCCTGCCAAGGAATTCCCAGGGGATTCCATATTCGTTCAGGTCATCTTTGGTCACATGTTTAAAGATATCTTGGTTTGAGATATCGGCGTATCCAGATGTGCCAAAACCTATTACTGTATCACCAGATAATCGCTTTTGTATGATTTTTTCCAGGCCAGGGAAAGCACCAAGGCAAACGAATAGCATACTGGATGTATCCAGAGAACAGTTTAGCTTGTTGTCCGAATGTGTGACGATATTTCCACCTAAGAATGTCAGGAGATTAGATGTGGGATAGAAGCTCTGGTCAGCAACCTGAGAGCAGAAGATCTTGTCAAATTCGTCGAGCACGATGATAGAGTGCCTTGCTTTGTTTTCATCTTCTCCAGCGGCTTCCAAAGCATGTACTATGATGGAAGAGACGCTGGTTCCGCGCCATCCTGCTCCACGCAGGGCAGAGGCGTCCTCAATCACAACTGGAAGGTCCAGGAACTTCCCTAATGTCTGGATTGCCAGTGTTTTTCCCGTACCACTCTTACCGATACAAAGGATGTTTAGTTTGGGCTGGGTGATGGTCTCTCCCGTCTCAAGGTAGTGTTTGTATTTCAGGTTATGCATCCAGGCGGATGTACAGAGTGTTTCTAGCCATGCGTCCTGTCCGATTACTGTCTTCTGTAACTCTTTAAAAAGGTTTCTTGCTGTCATGTCCATGGCCGTATATCTCCTATCTTTTGTGTGGATGCCTTCAGCGTCTTTATTTTTGTGGTATTGCGTGTCATACGCTTGCCTTCCGTTTTCGTATTAACTATAAAAGTTTAACAACACACCTCCGCTGGAGTCCAGCGGGGTGTGTTGCTTTAAGGATTAATCTGAGGTCTGCTAATTAAACGGCAGCTCCTCGTCAATCCCGTCTGGGATGTCCATGAAGCTGTTTTCATCGTATGGGGCGTCAGGGATAGGATGGCTGTTGTCAGATCTTTTTTCCAAAAACTCTTGCCTTTCGATCACGATATCGGTTGTGTAGACTTTCTGTCCCTCACGGTTAGTATAG
>CAMUFS010000395.1 GCA_947088195.1 uncultured Clostridia bacterium | reverse complement strand
CCCATCCCTGGTTCCTTTCAATATAAAAGAAAATATCCCAGAGAACTACTGGTAGCTCTCTGGGTGAACGGATATTTTTATGTATCAGTAATATCTTAAGAATAGAATGGATTAAAATTCTACAGCCGTTCCATAATAAGTACAGGTGAGAAGCTTCTCCATTTCAGCAGGAGTGATTGCTCTTGGATTCGATCCTGTACATGCATCGCCAACGGCAAGCTCAGCAATCGTTGCAACCTTTTCTTTAAACTCTTCTTCCACAATGCCAAATTCCTTAAGTGTCTTAGGAATATTAAGCTTAACATTGTACTCATCAATCTTCTTGCAGAGCTTTGTGACACATTCAGAGTCAGAGCCAGTGATTCCAACGCTTCTTGCGATCGCAGCATAGCGCTCTTTTGCTGTCTGATCCTTTGCATTGTATTGAATAACATAAGGAAGATAGATAGCATTTGCGCAGCCATGAGGAATATGTCCTGTGCTGAAAGCAGCACCCGTCTTATGTGCCATGGAGTGAACGATACCAAGAAGAGCGTTGCTGAACGCCTGTCCTGCCAGACACTGTGCATAGTGCATCTGCTCTCTGGAAGCCATACAGCCATTGTAGGAATCAGGAAGATATTCAAATACCATGCTGATTGCCTTCAGTGCAAGTGGATCGGTAAATGGACTGTTTAAGGTAGATACATAAGCTTCAATCGCATGGGTCAGAGCATCCATACCAGTGTGAGCGGTTAATTTTGGAGGCATAGTCTCAGCAAGCTCTGGATCTACAATAGCAACATCTGGTGTAATGTTAAAGTCTGCCAGAGGATACTTAATTCCCTTCGCATAATCTGTGATTACAGAGAATGCTGTCACCTCGGTAGCGGTTCCTGAGGTAGAAGGAATGGCAAGGAATTTTGCCTTCTGTCTTAATTCAGGGAAAGAGAAAGGCTGAAGAATTGCCTCAAAGGTAGTATCAGGATACTCATAAAATACCCACATAGCCTTAGCTGCGTCGATCGGTGAGCCACCACCCATAGCGATAATCCAGTCAGGCTCAAAATCACGCATTGCCTGTGCACCTTTCATAACAGTCTCAACAGAAGGGTCCGGCTCTACTCCCTCAAAAAGCTGTGTCTCAATACCAGCCTCTTTTAAATAAGCTAACACCTTGTCAACAAAGCCAAATTTCTTCATGGAGCCGCCGCCCAGAACAACAATAGCCTTCTTGCCATTTAAAGTTTTAAGGTGCTCAAGTGCTCCCTTTCCATAATACATATCTCTTGGCAGGGTAAATCTCATCATGATATAGATCCTCCTTATAATTATATAGTTTTTGTATTGCAATTACTCTTATTTTACTATAAGCAAACAAATAATTCAATGCCTTTGATAAAAAATTATCAAGTTCAAGAAATTGACTTATTGGGCAATTAAGGATATAATGGAAAGGATTGTAATTATTTCATTATAGGAGAGATATTATGTCACACAAAGAAAAAAATGCAAAACTTGTGAGTGGCGGCAAGAACGAAAGCCTCAGCAAAAAAATTATTTTTAAAATGGCAATGATAGTTGCTGTTATTTTTTTGCTGACTATTTTGATGGCGGCTGTTCTTTCCGCGCGATCCCTGATTAAGGTAAACAGGGAAAAGCTGGTGGCAGTTGCCTATGAAAATGCTTTTTTGGTATCTACGGATATTGAAAATGCATATGGAAAAGTAGTGGGGTTTGCAGGTTCTCTTCGGAATATTTCTGCGCTAAACCCAAAGGAGCAGAGAGATGCGATTGACACAGCATTGGTGGGGCTTTTGGAGGGTGGAGATGGCTTCCCTACAGGATTTGCTTACTTTGAGCAAAATGCCATTGCGGATGCGAACGGTGATCCTTACAGCGTTTATAAAAGGGATATCGCTTATGAAGCGGTTGTTTATCCCAATGAGGAACATACGGGGTATATTTTTGAGAAGCATGAGGATGCATTTGACAATTTTGAAAAAGAATATTATATGCAGATTAAGGCGACTGGCGAGCCCTATATTATGGACCCCTATGTCTATGAGCTGATGGGGAAAAATATTATGATGATCAGCATTATCGCGCCTGTCTGGGATGCCAAAGGAGAATTTCTCGGAGTGTCTGGTGTGGATGTGGGGCTTGACAATATGCAGGAACAGCTTTTGGTCAGCACAGATTATAAATCTGCTCATTTGGTTGCGCTCGCTGAAGATGGGACAGTTTTGGTGGATTCTGCCGACAGCACAAGGGTGGGAAAAATTGCTTCCGAGGTAGGCTATCAAGCCATGATGGAGGCAGCAGACAGAATCTATGCTATGGCAGAAGGAACA
Organism: uncultured Clostridia bacterium; assembly: GCA_947088195.1. Lineage (GTDB taxonomy): Bacteria > Bacillota > Clostridia > Lachnospirales > Lachnospiraceae > RGIG8607. Next base: position 257 of record CAMUFS010000395.1, on the reverse strand, counting down.
CAAGTAAACAGTCGTTCCATTATTGAAAAAGGGAAAAATAATGCTACAGGAAAAAGTGGAATTTCTGTGACAATACCGCTGACAGTAAATGAAAAAACTCGCTGGACACTGCATTTAACGGTAGATACGATGGAATTTTACTTTCCTATTATAGAAGGCACTGGAAAGCTGACTTTTTTGGTTGTATTATTTGGATTTATTTTATTATTCTTGGTAAATCGTATTATAAAACATTCCTTGGCGCCCATTCAAGATAT
>CAMUFS010000394.1 GCA_947088195.1 uncultured Clostridia bacterium | reverse complement strand
GCTTAGGATAAGAACGATATTTCTCAGCAAGTCCCACCAGTGAGAGCATGGAGGGAACCTGCCTGCGAATCACCCTAGATGGTGTGCCCACCACCCTCTGGGCAAATGCGATATTTTCATATACATTTCTGTCCTTCAGAAGCCGGAAATCCTGAAATACCACTCCAAGCCCGCGGCGATATTTTGGGATATGCCTTCTTTTCATGCGGTTTAACAATTTATTATTCACATAGATCTTGCCTCCCGATGGTTCCAGCTCTTTGAGTAATAATTTTATTAATGTAGATTTTCCAGAACCACTGTTGCCGACAATAAAAACAAACTCCCCCTTCTCAATCTTTAAATTTACATTGTTTAGGGCAGGTGTTCCCGTCTCATAGGTCTTGCTCACATTCTCAAATACAATCATTTCATATTCTCCATAAATGCAATCAATGTCACCACGGAGGAATAGTTTCCTACTCCCCCACAGCGACATAGCTCCTTTTTCCTCCTGGTATCCCTTAATAATCCAGAGATTCCATATATTTCATGTATTTAACAACCATCAACGCTATCTTAAAGGTAATTGCATCTTCAAATATGCGCAGATCCAGATTTGTACTCTTTTGTAATTTATCCAGACGGTATACTAATGTATTTCTGTGAATATAGAGCTGTCTGGAAGTCTCAGATACATTCAAGCTGTTCTCAAAAAACTTATTGATTGTAGAGAGTGTCTCTTCATCATAATCATCCGGGGATCTTCCGTCAAAAATCTCCTTTATAAACATCTTGCACAGCGGAATAGGAAGCTGGTATATTAATCTACCTATCCCAAGATTATTATAAGCGATTACATTTTTTGTACTATAGAATATCTTCCCAACATCAAGTGCCATCTTCGCCTCTTTATAAGAGCGCGACACCTCTTTTATATCCTTTACAATCGTGCCGTATGCCACATGAACCTGACTCATCGCCTCTGTATTCAGCATATCTAGCACCACTCTCGCCGTCCTGCCAAGATCTTCATATGTATCTCCCGGCTTTAGCTCCTTGACAAGAATAATATTCTTCTCATCCACAGCAGTGATAAAATCTTTGGTTTTTGTCGAAAAAAGACTTCTGACCGTCTCTAATGCATTGCTGTCCTTCTCATATTTTGTCTCAATAATATATACAACACGCCGCACATCGGTCTCAATATGCAGCTTCTTCGCCCGATTGTAAATATCAACCAAAAGCATATTGTCAAGCAAAAGATTCTTAATAAAATTATCCTTGTCAAATCTTTCCTTGTAAGCAATCAGCAAATTCTGTATCTGAAAGGCGGCAAGCTTGCCCACCATATAGACATCCTCTGTCGTTCCCTTCGCCAGAAGAACATATTCAAGCTGATGCTCATCAAACACCTTAAAAAACTGGCTGCCCTGAAGCACCTGACTATCTGCCGGAGATTCCACAAATGTCAGCACTGCACTCTGGCTCTCCTCTGCCCCCGCAAAGGTGGACGCCAATACCATACCCTCCGTATCAATCACACATAGATCGATTCTGGCAATCGCCTTCAAACCATCTATCGTACTTTGGAGAATCTGATTCGAAATCATCACTATACCTCCCGCCTATTATTCTAACATGCTCTACACCCCATATCATAGACTTTTCTGAAATTTATACTAACAGAAAATTGTCCACTTATATATTATAGCAAATTCCTCTATCTTGCAAGCTTTTTTTAGGAATCAAAAAGAGGGGAGCATAACTGCCCCCCTGTAATATGGAGAAGAAATATTCCCCATGCTTTTTATATTATTATACTAGTTGGAGATTACCTGCTCTGTCTCCTTATCGAAAACATGAAGCTTCTCTAAGTCAAATGCCATCTTAACGGTATCGCCCGGTCTTGCTGTTGTACGAGGATTTACTCTCGCTGTGCAGTTAAACTGCTCAATATCAAAGTACAGATAAACCTCCGCACCTAACAGCTCATATACACGGATCGTAGCTTCGATCACGCTGTCTGGTGAATTAGAAATGTAAGCCTCCTCATCATGTACATCCTCAGGACGAATACCAAGAACAACGGTCTTTCCGACATAATTGCCTTCAACCAGCTTCTTAGCTTTTCCTACAGGAACTTTAATATTATGTCCGCCAAAGCTCAAGATCACATCTGAGCCATTCTGTTTAACAACTGCATCAATCAGGTTCATCTGAGGAGATCCAATGAAGCCTGCAACGAAAAGATTCTTTGGTCTGTCATACAGATTCTGAGGAGAATCCACCTGCTGAACCACACCGTCCTTCATAACAACGATTCTAGTACCAAGTGTCATAGCCTCTGTCTGGTCATGTGTTACATAGATAATGGTAGTTTCCAGTCTCTGATGCAGCTTGGAAATCTCGATACGCATCTGCACACGAAGCTTTGCATCCAAGTTGGACAGAGGCTCGTCCATAAGGAATACCTTAGGGTTACGAACGATAGCACGACCCATAGCAACACGCTGTCTCTGACCACCGGACAAAGCCTTCGGCTTACGGTCAAGCAAAGCTGTCAGGTCAAGAATCTTTGCTGCTTCTTTAACCATCTTGTCAATTTCATCTTTCGGTACT
>CAMUFS010000393.1 GCA_947088195.1 uncultured Clostridia bacterium | reverse complement strand
TCTGCAATTCCCACCGCTGCCTCATTGTAATTGATCCCATTTTCCACATGAACCCAAAGGACAAACTTCTTTGTCTTTTTATTAAAGAGCACCTTTGGTCTTTCCAGATTTATCCTTCCACCATCCTGATTGCGAAGCATAAGTGTTGTTCTTACACGATAGCTCTCGCTCCTTGATTCTGTGGTAATAATGTGATTGCGAAATTCACATTCTGTCAGATTCCTGGAACGATAACAGCTCACATAATAGTTCTCTCTCCGATCTTCCCCGTACCAATAATAATATCCATTATAATATAGCATCCAACCACCATGCGCATGAATCGGTTCCCCATTCACATCCTTCCACAACACTCCATTCTTTAAAATTCCCATTGTTCCCTCCTCTTATTTTCTTATCTTTCCTTCTGTCTCTTGTACATCCGGTATTCCTTTGGTGTAACTCCAAACTTTTCCTTAAATCGCTTTGAAAAATACTGGCTTTTCTGATAACCGATCTGTTTCATAACCTCTTGTACCTGCAAATTTGTCTGCTCTAGTAATTCCGCCGCCTTCTGCATACGCACATCTGTAATATAGCTTGACAAATTGATGTCAGTGACCTCCTTAAATATCTTTGACATGTACACTGGATGAAGATTGACAAGCTGACCTAGAAGCTCCAAAGACAATTCTTTGTCATAATTTTCATTTATATAATTTTTCACCTGCCAGACAATGTTATGCTTATCTCCAAAATTACCCACTATATCGGGTTCTGCTTTATCTAGCCCCAAACCCTTCTGCAGAATCCGCTTGAGTGTCTCCTCAAAATCTGCCTTTAACACTGGCTTTACTAAATATTCGGAGACCCCATATCGCAGTGCTTGTTTTGCATATTCAAAATCACTGTATCCTGAAATAATAATAATTTTTGTTTGATAGGATGCTTCCTCAATCAGCCTTGACAGATCTAGTCCTGATATTTTAGGCATACGGATATCTGTAACCAAAAGCTGCGGCTGATGCTCCTGTATCAACTTCCAAGCTAGCGATCCGCCCGCAGCCGTTAGAATCTGATCAAATCCATAATGCTCCCACTCTACCAGAGCTCTAATATATTCTACCATATATATCTCATCATCCGCAATTAATACTGTCATTTACCATCCTGCCTTCCTTTGTATCTATTGTAAAGAAAACGGTCAGTCCTCCCCAGATGCTTGTCCGAAATCTTAACCCAGCCGACTCATTATAGTAATTAATTAATCTCTGATTTACATTCCATAACCCAACACTCTCATCTTCTTTTCTATATTTTCTTTTCAGCCGTTTCATTAATTTCTCTATATCTTTTTCTGACAGTCCATCTCCATCATCGGAAATCTCAAATTGTATTTCTTTATCAAAAGGACAATATGCCTTTATATAGATATGTTTTGCATTCTCCCGCTCCTCAATCGCATGTTCAATCGCGTTTTCTATAATTGGCTGCAAAATCAGAGGAATAATAGGCTCCTTATCAAGCTCCTCCGGCACGCTAATATCATATTCAATCCGCTTCCGCATTGCCATAATTGACAGATATGCCTTTGCATAAGAAACCTCCTCCCCTATTGTTGTAATTGACTTCTTTACAGTACAATACCGATAATAATTTGCCAGATGAACCGCCATCTCTGTGACTGCACTTGGTTTATCTGCCACCGTGACAATATAAGAGAGACTATTATAAAGAAAATGTGGATTAATCTGTAATTGTAATTGCCTTAATTCTGCCTGATGCCGCAGCTGTTGTTCCTTCATCTCTAAGTCTATCAGTTCTCGAATCCTTGCTACCATCTGATTAAGCTGCTCAAAGACATAAGAAAATTCATTGTCGGGAAGCTGCTCTATTTTCGCTGTAAAATCACCATTCTCCACCTGTTTTAATTTTTCTGTGATGATTCTTAACTGCAACAATATATTTTTATAATACAAAAGCATAAATAAAAAACCCAAAAATAAAAGTATCAACAAAGATACTCCCGTAATCCACGAGATCGCGTTGACTGGTCTTAGCATCTTGCGGATCGGATAGTAAGAGATAATCCCCATCCCGTTTTTTGCGATATACGATGACAATACTTGGTATCTTTGTCCATACACGGTAATTTCGCTGACGCCGCCCTTCCCTTCTTCCAAAATTGGATCTACTAACAAAGCTTCCTCCACCTTATTGACGGGAAATAAACTCTCACAGCCTGAAAATGTAAGTAAAGTCCCACCGCTTCCCATACCAAATGCCATATTTTTTATTTTATACAAATAATCCCGATCCATTTTAATAATTAAATAGGGCTGATTTTTATCAGATTTCCCGCCAATCATATATCTTGTCGCAAAATACACCTCATTTTCATAGGTAAACCAGCGATTGTTCTCAACTAAATCTCGAAGTACCTCTTTATCAATAATGTACGCTGATGTTGTAGATATTACACGCGAAGACTCCGGCCAATACAGGAGAAAAGCAGACATACCTACTGTACTTTTTTGACGACTGCCAAGATATTCCTTGATCTTATTGACACTGATCACATAATTATATACATTATATCTATCCTGCAAGATTAACTGCAATTCCTTCA
>CAMUFS010000392.1 GCA_947088195.1 uncultured Clostridia bacterium | reverse complement strand
TTTATCAACGTTTGCAGAGGTTTTCATGAGCAGAAACTTATTATTCGATGTACTAGTGAGGGGATATCCCTGTACACCCTGTATTGTCTCCAATTGGCAGAATGCCCATGGGGAGAGCCAGGTAGCCTCCCATGGAGGCAGCCACTACTCCCGCAGCGGGGCTTCCCACGGGGGCGGGAGCCGCCGCGCTGGAGAGCCTTCCCATGGCTGAAGGAGAAGATAAATGGGAGAAGAAGGACAAAAGACGATCGAATACAGCAGCCTGCTCCTGGAATGCACCCTGGCGGGGGATGACCGGGAGCAGAAAGGAGTGTCCCTTCTATACTAATAATGATCCTATAGATATAAAGGTAAAAAATGATCGCGAGAATAAAATTTTTGGTGGACTATTTGGATTTTGTGTGGGAGATGCCGTAGGAGTTCCGGTTGAATTTTCAACAAGGGAAGAGAGAAAAAGAGATCCTGTTAGAGAAATGCGAGCCTATGGGACATACCATCAGCCGTTTGGAACATGGTCAGATGATACTTCATTGACTTTATGCCTGATCGATGCAATGAATAAGGGATATTCTATAGAGCGAGTTGCAAAAAATTTTATTAAATTCTATGAAAAAGGTGAGTTTACTCCATATGGTGAGATGTTTGATATAGGAAATGCAACCAGAGAGGCTATTATAAAAATGGGTACTGGAAAGGATCCTATAGCTTGTGGAGGAAAAACGGAAAGCGATAATGGAAATGGAGCATTAATGCGCATTTTACCGGTAGCTTTTTGGGGAATAGACTTAAATGACCAAAGATTAATAAAACTTATAGAAGAAATTTCCTCACTAACGCATGGACATGGTCGATCTAAATTGGCATGTATCTTTTATGTAAAATTTGTAATCCAAATCATATCAGGCTTTAATAAAGAGGATGCACTGGATCGAACGATTGCGTTTATCAACAAATATTGTAAAGAAACATATTTGGATGAGTTTCAGAATTTTAATAAAATTCTAAGTAGGAAAATTGTTAACATTACGGAGGATAAAGTAAGATCAACAGGATATGTTGTTGATACGTTAGAAGCAGTATTGTGGACATTTTTTCATGCGGATGGGTATCGTGATGCAATATTAAAGGCAATAAATCTTGGAGGTGATACAGATACTATTGCGGCCATTGTGGGGGGGATAGCAGGTATTTATTATGGTTTAAGTGAAATACCGCAAGAATGGCTCCAAGGTATTGCAAAGAAAAAGGAATTGTACCAGATATTTGAGCAGTTTTGTGTTATGATATCATCACAGTCGCGGACATGAAACTGTGGCATCATATTAATGCAGCAGTATTAGCAGGGAAGAGCAACATTGCATTCATGCTATACGGAGGAAAGTAAGATGAAATATTATAAATTAAATGATGGAACACAACTCGGATTGATCGTGAAAGGAGAAAACAGAGAAGAATATGAATATGTTTTTGGTGAAGCTGTCTGGCAGAAGTCAGCTCTCATACCTTTGTATTCTGGATTTGATTGTGACTATGATGAAGTTACGGAAGAGCAGGCATTCGAGGTGATCAGACAGTGGGATGCCCTGTACCGCAAACTTGAAACAAGCATCGTGGATAAGCTGAGGGCATGGATTCGCTCTACGGAGATTTAGGCATTTATTATCATGCAGATGCTCTCATCATTGAAATGGGGCGGGAGGCGTGGCAGGAAGAATTCTTTCATTGCCTGGATGTGGCGAGGGACAGGGTAGGGGAATCAGGGGATGGAGATAAGGAACAGTTTCTGGAAATGCTGGAAACCCTGGAAGACTTCTTCGAGACATGGACCGAAAATGAAAGAGCGTGCAAGCGGCTGGAATATCATAATAGAATAGGGGTAAATGATGAGGAAAGAAATGAATGGCTAGGTTCATCAGGTGGACTGCGTGTCTGGCAGGCAGAGAGCAAAGCGGAAATATTCCGTACAGGGACCCTGTTGCTGATAGACGGCCTAGAGCAGTGCGGAGGCTGCTATGAGTTCCTGTATGACGGTGAGGCAGACAGGCAGGTGCTCAGACAAAGCTGTGAAGGAACGGGGACTGACACTGGATCATTAAAATGATGGAAAAGACAGGGGGATGTTTTATGGGACACGGCATGATCAGAAAATGGCGGAAGCCATATTATGTTGGACAGTGTCCAATTTGTTGTGGATATGGTAGGCTGGAAATTGATAAAGATATTATTAACAATAAATATATGGTAATTTGCGAGGAATGTCTTGCAGAGTGGGAGAATCCTCAGGATGCATTAAGAAATGTAAATGGACGAAGATGTTTTGTGAAAGGGGAAGTGAGAAACGCAACACTTGATGAAATTAAGACTTTGGGGTGGGATAAGTTTATTGAAGATGTATAAGAAGAAAAATCAATTGTTGTTTCAAGTGAATAAGTGTTCACTGTGGGAGCGGGGAAATTATCGAGCTGTGTGGGGATTTTTCGTTTTTCTTGTTTTGGCACAATGACATCGCCAACACAAAAGTCAATACTAAATGGTGTTCTGGTATTCTTAATTCTCGCCACAATGGAAAACCCGATACCGGCATACTTTTTTTCAACAGCAATCGGCGCAATTT
>CAMUFS010000391.1 GCA_947088195.1 uncultured Clostridia bacterium | reverse complement strand
GGTTCTGCTGTGTCATAGCCTCTTCTTATCCTTCCTCATTTTTAACACTCTGGCGGCTGGCGGCAAGCTCTGTCTCCAGCTTGACAATCGTCTTTTCCTGCTCACTATACTTTTTCTGCAGACTTGCCAGCTCTTTTCTCGCCGTCTCTTCCTTAAGCTGCAGCTCAATTAGATCATGCTTTAGATTGTAAAGCTCCTTATTCTTGCTCTCCAATTCAAGCTCCAGAATATCCGCCTGCTTTTTACACTTAAAATAATCATCTGCAATATTTAAATATGTCATCGTATTCTGCGTCTCTCTGTTTTGACGGCGAAAGCCCTCCGCTGACTTAAGCTCTGTCAACTTACTGTTTATGTAGGAAGCTACACGATTTAAATAATCCTCATCCTCATAGCCACTCAATGTATATACTTTTCCATCAATCAGAACCTGCACTGTATTTTTAGATGACATAACATTCCTGCTCCTTGGTGTATTCTTTCCTTATTATAACTAATGAGACGGGAAAAAACAAGCAGTTTATAAAAGCCCCAGATGTGCATGGGCAAGCTGTGTCACCATACGCCCTCTTGGCGTCCGTTTCAAGAATCCATTCATAATAAGATACGGCTCATACACATCCTCCAGCGTCCCCGCATCTTCACCCACAGCGGCAGCCAGTGTATCAAGCCCAACTGGCCCACCCTGAAACTTCTGAATCATTGTAGTAAGGATAAGCCTATCACTATTATCAAGCCCCAGCTTATCCACCTCAAGCAGATCAAGCGCAAATACTGCAACCTCCTTTGTGATCTCCCCATTATACTTTACTTGGGCAAAATCCCTTACACGCTTTAGCAATCGATTGGCCAGTCTTGGCGTTCCTCTGCTTCTTCTTGCAAGCTCCATGGCACCTTCTTCTTCAATCGCCACCCCCAAAACCTTTGCCGAGCGAACAATAATCGTCTGCAACTCCTTTGGCGTATAAAACTCCAGACGATGCACAACACCAAAGCGATCTCTTAGTGGCGCTGTCAACAATCCCGCCCTCGTCGTCGCTCCCACTAACGTAAATTTAGGCAAATCCAAACGAATAGAGCGCGCGGATGCTCCCTTTCCAATCATTACATCAATGGCAAAATCCTCCATCGCCGGGTAGAGCACCTCCTCCACCTGACGATTCAAGCGATGAATCTCGTCCACAAAAAGAACATCTCCCTCTTTTAGATTATTGAGAACCGCCGCTATCTCACCCGGCTTCTCAATCGCAGGACCAGAAGTGATCTTAATCCCCACTCCCATCTCATTTGCAATAATTCCGGCCAATGTCGTCTTTCCAAGTCCCGGCGGACCATAGAACAATACATGATCCAACGGCTCCTTCCGCGCCTTCGCCGCCTCAATATAGACCTTCAAATTCTCCTTCGCCTTCGCCTGACCGATATAATCGGAAAGAAGCTGCGGCCGAAGGCTCCCCTCCAGCTTCCCATCCTCCTCTGTCATTTCTGTACTAATTACACGTTTTGCCATAATCTCAGATCCTATCTAGTTAAATTTTTTGAGCGCTGCCCGCAATACCTCTTCCACTGTCATCTCTTCCGCAATTTCCACCTTCTTGACAGCACCGAAAGCCTCCGCCGCCGAGTAACCCAAAGCTGTCAGCGCTTCCACAGCCTCCGCGCGCACAGTCCCCATATGCTCTGCATCTGCCTGTCTATCGTCATGCTCTCTTGTAAGCTCCAAAGCTTCTGACAGATCAATCTTATCCTTAAGCTCAATAATCAGCTTTTTCGCTGTTTTTACCCCAATACCGGGCGCCTTTGCAATCGTCTTTGCGTCCTCCGAGAGAATGGCAAAGCGAAGATTGTCCGGCGTCACCGTGGACAAAATACCAAGTGCCCCTCTTGGCCCTATCCCGCTGACCGTGAGCAGAAGCCGAAATATCGCCAAATCCTCTCTGGCAAAAAAACCATACAGGCTCATGCCATCCTCACGCAGATACAGATATGTGTATAATTTCAGCTCACTGCCACAGGGAGGCAGCATAGAATAGAGAGAGCCGGGAATCACAATATGAAAACCTACTCCTCCCTGTTCTATTACCACAGAATCTTCATATTTCTCCGCAAGCTGCCCCTTAATATATGCTATCATAATCCATCCTCACCATCCAAACAATCGAACATTTATACGATTATCATAGCATAAAACCCAAAAGAAGGCAATCTATTCTTCTGTTTCAGGCAAGCTAATGCGGATAAAGCGTCTTATAAAATCTTTTTTATTAAACGGAATCACCGGATACAGATAGCTCTTCCCAGAGATTGTCTTGTTAAATACTACAGCACATACAGAAATAATCACACCTGCAATATAGCCATAAATGGAAAAGATGGCTGTCAGCACCAACATAATCAAACGCATAAATTTTAAGGCAAAGCCCAGCTCAAAGCTTGGCTGTGAATAATTTGCCAAAACCACAAATGCCATATATAGCATAGACTCCGCATTAAACCAGCCTGACTGCACTGCATAATCTCCAAGCACCAAACCAGCGATCACAGACAGCGGCGTGCTTAACATATTGGGAGTATTGACTGCCGCAAGCCTAAGACCGTCAATGGCAAATTCCAAAATTAAAAGCTGAAA
>CAMUFS010000390.1 GCA_947088195.1 uncultured Clostridia bacterium | reverse complement strand
ATGGCAAGAAAAGCTCCCAGCTTGCTGTGAAGCAAATATGGATTTCTGCGCTCTGTTTCAGTGACACTGAGATGATATTTTATACATTTATTCAGCTTGGCATCGTCTGACATACATTTTGCACAATCATGCAAAAGTCCTGCAAGCTCTGCCTTTTTTAAATCACAATTATGCCTCATTGCCAGTGCTGTCGCTGTATAGGTAACGCCTATGGTATGCTCATATCGGTCGGCATCTAGCTTTCTTCTCAGCCGTTGTTTGATTTTATCTATATTATATTGCATGGTCAAACTCCTTTTGCATATAACTTGTTTTGATATATATATTTTTCAACATCCTTTGGAACTAGATAACGAATGCTTTCTCCATTTTGCACACGTTCCCTTATCAGGCTGGAGGAAATCATAATATTTGGCGTATGAAGCAGATCAATTTGTGCCTTATATTTCTTTTTTAAATAATCCATCTGTTTTTCTAACTCTGGAAGCTTATAATTGTCGCGGACAGCAGCAAGAAGAATAGCATGGCTCATAATAATCTCTGGCTGCCTCCATTGTTCTATCTGAAACAAAGAATCTGCTCCGACAATAAAGTAATAGCTGCAATCAGAATTGTATTTGCAAAGCCCTGTAAGTGTTTCTGCTGTATAAGTTTTGCCCTCTCGCTCTACCTCAACATTTGATAATTTAAAGTGTTTATTGTCCTCTATGGCAAGCTGCAGCATACGAACACGATGGTTTGCTGGCGTGATTTCTCTCCCACTTTTATGTGGGGGATCTCCGCTTGGCATAATCAACACAGTGTCAAGCTTGAACTGCTGCCATGCCTGCTCTGCCAAAATCAAATGTGCCACATGTATTGGATCAAAGGTTCCACCAAGAATCCCAACCTTCTTTTTCTCCTCGTTTGTCTTCTCCTCCATACTCATTCCTCATTATCCACCCTTATCTTCAATTATACTGGAAGCTTAATTTTCCTTTTAGCAGGTTCATCTGCTTGCTTATATATCACAATTTTCTTGCCAATCACCTGAACCACCTCGGATCGGGTATCCTGTGCTAAAGTCTGTGCAATTTCCTTCGGATCATCCATACAATTTTTTAGCACACCAATTTTAATTAACTCTCTCGCCTCCAAAACCTCCTTAATCGCCTCTTCAAATTCAGTGGTAAGGCTTGCCTTTCCTACATGAAAGACAGGATTTAGCCCGGAAGCCAGCTTCATCAAATAAGAACGCTGTTTGCTAGTCATAGTTTTCCCTCATTTCTACTCTGCTTTCTCTTTTTGCCTATTTAAAATATTCAAATTCAAAGCCATATATTTTTACAGTATCTCCATCCGTAATACCAAGATCCTCTAATTCTTTTAATATTCCATTTAACCGCATAAAATTTTGGAAAAATTCAAATCCCTTTTCTGCTTCCAAATTGGTATATCCAAGCATACGCTCAATTCTTGGTCCCTCAATGGAATATATCCCCTCTTCCAGTTTTTCTACTGTATAAGGAAGCTCTTTATTCCGCATAAACTCAGGGAAAAATTCTTTTTCAAATACAAGCGGTTTTAAATTTGTCTCCTTTAACAGATCATTTACATAATATAAAAGTTCCTTAAGACCTGTCCCACTGACAGCAGAGATAGGAAAGATTTGGATTCCTTTTGGAGAAAATTCGCGTTCCATGCGTTTCAGTGGATTTTCCTCTATATCATCCTCAAATATAGCATCTATCTTATTGGCTGCAATAACCTGAGGTCTCGCCAAAAGCTCCGGGTTATATGCTTCTAATTCCTTGTTAATGGCATAAATATCAGCGATCGGATCACGTCCTTCTGTAGAAGCGACATCCACCATATGAATCAAAACTCTAGTACGTTCAATATGGCGCAAAAATTCATGCCCAAGCCCAACACCCTCTGAGGCTCCCTCAATTAACCCCGGTATATCCGCTATTACAAAACCATTGTGTTCATCCAAATCCACCACACCCAGATTTGGACTTAAGGTTGTAAAATGATAATTGGCTATTTTCGGCCGCGCGTTTGTCACACGGGAGAGCAATGTAGATTTTCCGACATTTGGAAAACCAACCAGCCCAACATCCGCAATCACCTTTAATTCCAATATCACCCAAAGCTCTTGTGCTGGCTGTCCCGGCTGTGCATATTGCGGCACCTGCATGGTAGGAGTCGCATAAAATTTATTTCCCTTGCCGCCTCTGCCCCCTTTTAAAACCACTTCTCTTGTTGTATCACCAGACATATCAGCAATTACTTTCCCTGTCGTCTCCTCACGTATCACAGTGCCAGCAGGAACTTTGACAATTAGATCACTTCCATTTTTTCCATGACAATTCTTCTTACTGCCCTCTGCTCCGCTTTCCGCCACATACTTTCTCACTTGTCTGAAATCCGTCAGTGTATTAAGTCCTTCATCTATCTCAAAGACAATATCGCCACCCTTGCCACCATCACCGCCATCCGGTCCACCATTTGCCACATATAATTCACGCCGGAAGCTTACATGTCCATCGCCGCCCTTGCCTGATTTTATAAATATTCTTGCTCTGTCTGCAAACATAATGTTTCACCTCAGAAAAAATGGGGACATCCCTATAAACATACAGGTATGTCCCC
>CAMUFS010000389.1 GCA_947088195.1 uncultured Clostridia bacterium | reverse complement strand
CACAGACGGATTATAACAAGCTATGTCTTTCGGATTCTTTTTTGGGAACCTTATATGCAAAGGTTAATCTTGGCATGAAGCCAGATAGTATCTATGCTTTTGAGAAGCCGCTTGGCACGCTTCGCATGAGACTAGATGGTGCTGGGGAGTGGAGAGATTCCCTCTATTCCTATGAAAAGCTGGACACCAGAGATCAATATGCCGTGTTTTGTGACGGAAATCATGCCATAACAGAGATAGAGACTTCCATAAGGAATGGAAAGCATCTATTGCTTATCAAGGATTCTTATGCACATTTTCTCGCACCTTTTTTTGCAGAAGATTTTGAAAAGCTTACAATGATAGATCTTCGCTACTATAATGGAGGGGTGGAGACATATATTAGAGACAATCAAGTGACAGATATATTGTTTGTCTATAATGTAGCAGGCTTTGCGACGGATAAATTTGTAAATAAATTGATAAAATAAAAATGTCATCTTGACATTCGCTTAGGACTTACGATATAGTATAGATAGGAGGAGGTGGCATAATGGATAATTTTTCTTTTCCATTAGAAACAGAACAGACTGAGTCTGTAGTTCGGATTGCGGACGATAAGATGAGTGCCACACTTGAATTGTGCAGACCACCTGAAGGATTAAGTTACAGTCTGGCGGATTTGAAGGAGCTTTTGGCAGAGAATAATGTTAAATATGGCATTGATGAAGAAGTTTTAAATAGGATGATAGATAAAGGGATATATAATCGTCCTGTAGTGGTAGCCAAAGGAAAAGCAGCGATGGATGGTGATCCGGGACATTATGAATATAATTTCCGAACTCAGACATCATCTGTTCCCCATATTTTACAGGATGGTTCCGTGGATTATCTCAATATGGATTTATTTGAAACTGTGACAGTGGGGCAGGTAGTGGCTGAATATTTTCCAGCCACAACTGGAATCTGCGGTTATACGGTGCGCGGAGAAATCTGTATGGCAAAGCGCGGTATGGAATTGCCGCCACTTCGTGGTTCAGGATTTACAGTGACAGAAGATAAGAGAAAATATATTTCCATAATGAATGGAAGAATAGAGCTCGCAGCTGGCCGTCTGGAGATCAGCAATGTTTACACTGTGACAGGAGATTTGGATCTTTCTGTGGGAAATGTGCGATTTGAGGGTGATGTCTATGTAATGGGTAACATGCAGTCAGGCTTATCTATTATGGCAAATGGAAATGTTGTGATAGATGGGCATGTTGGAAGCGTGACAATCCGTGCTGGCAAGGATGTTGTTCTAAAGAATGGAATGCAGGGAGCTGGCACTGGCTACATAGAATGTAATGGGAATGTGTCAGGCAAGTTTTTTGAAGCGGTGACAATTAAGGCAAAGGGAGATGTAAGTGCCAATTATTTCTTTAATTGCAATATTGAATCAGGTGGCAATATTGAAGTTTCAGGCAATAAGGGCGTAATTATGGGAGGTTCCTCCAAGGCATTGATCTCCATCTCAGCGCATGGACTTGGAAATGCGGCAGAGGTGCCTACGTGGGTGTCTGTCGGTATCACCAGTGAGAATGTTAATAAATATAATTCTATTGGCAGAACGATGGCAAAGGTTGATTCAGAGATCGATATTCTCAGAACAAATCTTCAAATGTTTGAGGAAGCATTTGCCAAGGGACTTAAAAATGAGAAGATGGATCGGGTGGTCTATCAGAAGATCAAACAGGCTCTTACCATAAAGGAGGAAGAGCGAGAACAGCAGGCAAGAGAGCAGAGTGAAATGGCACTTTTAATCGCTAATATGGGAAAGTCCAAGATTACGGTTGCCGGAAGAGTGTGTCCGGGAGTGCATATTATTATTGACTCAGAAACCTATGTCGTGACGGATACACTGGTGAATGTAGAATTTGTTCGTCAGGGAGATGAGGTTGTGCCTCTGTATAAGATGATGAAGTAGTTGGCAAGGGTGTTGCTGAATGAAATATAAAAGAAAAGAGGATGTATAGGGACATTTCTTTATATGAAATGTCCCTAAAAGTGTTTATAAGTATTAAAGGAAAGCTTTTATTTATACATAAAAACGGATGCGAAAAACACACCATCCTCATAGGCAAACTTGGCTATGCCGCCGTGCCGCTCTGCAGTCCTTTGAACAATCCATGTACCAGTTCCAAACCCGTCCCGCTTGGACGAGAGCAGACGCCCATCTTGCCAGCATGGTTCCTTTTCACAGGAATTGTCCACAGTGAAGACGATCTGGCCGTCCTCCCACATTCCTCTCGCACGGATGAATGGAGCAGAAACGGTGGTTTTTCGGCAGGCGTCCACCGCATTTTCCAGCAGATTTCCCAGCAAAGCGCAGATTTCTGGCTCGTTGATGGGAGGATGCTCTGGAAAATCAAGTTCTACATCATAGTCAATCTCATATTTCCAAGCTTTTTCTGCATAGCTCATGCAAACGGCATTGAGGGCAAAGTTCTTTGTAAAGGTTCGGCGTACATCGGCAGGCAGTGTTCCTGTATAATTGTCAAGGTAGGTTATGGCACCATCTATGTTTTTCTGTTCCAGATACATTCGCATAACACTGAGATGCTGACGGATTTCATGACGTATTTCTTTTGTTTCTTCCATATGTTTGACAAGCTGTTCATGCTGGGTTCGTTGAAGAC
>CAMUFS010000388.1 GCA_947088195.1 uncultured Clostridia bacterium | reverse complement strand
TGAGAAGCACTTTCTTTCCGGCCTGTGCCAGTCCTATCCCTAAGTTGGCACAGGTGGTGGTCTTGCCCACTCCGCCTTTCTGGTTTGCGATGGCGATGATTTGGGTATTCATAATGTTTTCACCTCCAATCTCGAAGTTCTCCCTAAAAATGGGGATAAAAATAGCCGCTTGCTCAAATGTCATTTGAACAAACGGCTATGTAAAAATATTCTGTATAAGTAAACTGAACGCTTAAATAACCTCAAAATGTTTCAGCGCGTCTTTGATTGCAGTAACTTGAATCTCTGTTGGATGTTTACGAGGATGCTTTAATTCTTTGACCGCGTTTGGAGCATCGTACATTTGCAGTCCTAAACTTCTTTTCACTTCTGCAATATAAGCGGTGTGAACCTTAAAGCCATATTTCTCTAAGACATACTCTTTTATCAGCTTATAGGTCACTTTTTCTTTTGGCTTATATTGGTCAGCTCTTTCAGCGATTTTATCAATAGGAATCTGACCTTCACCCTCTCCAAACTCCACATCCAGGTGGATATATGTGTCGGGTTTTTTGTGGGATAAAAGAACTACCGTCTCTACATTACCAGTCCAGGGAAACATATCTACCGCCACAGCCCGCTCCACATAATATCCTTCCTCTTTCATTATTTCCAAATCTCTCACCAAACTGGTAGGTTTGCAAGAGATATACACCATTTTTTCCACACCAAATTCCATTATTTTTTTCAAAGCCTTTGGATGTACGCCTTCTCTCGGTGGATCTAGCACAATAAAATCTGGCTTATCCTTTATCTCATCTATTACTTTAAGTACATCTCCTGCAATAAATTCACAATTTCCAAGCCCATTTAGCTCTGCATTGTCTCGTGCGGCCCACACAGCTTCTTCTACTATCTCGACTCCCACCACATGTGCTGCAACAGGTGCCAAAAGCTGTGCGATTGTGCCTGTACCGCTGTACAAATCAAAGATTACCTTGTCTTTTGTCTCCCCCACAAATTTTCTAACTACATCATAAAGCACTTCTGCACCAGAAGAATTTGTCTGAAAAAAAGAAAAAGGTGTAATTTTAAATTGAAGTCCCAAAAGCTCCTCCATTAAATAATCTTTGCCATACAAAACTTCTGTCCTATCACTCTTTACCACATCTGCCAACCCATCATTAATAATATGCAAAATTCCGGCAATCGACCCGCGAAGCGGAAGCTCTCTAAGTTTACAAACCAATCGGTCAAGCTCTAATTTCTCCTGTAAACTCCCCACCTCTCCTTCCGCTAGTTCCTCTCCTGTTGTCACCAATGCAATCAAAAGCTCTCCATTCTTCTCCGATCTTCTCACCAACAAGTGCCTTAAAATCCCTGTATGGGCAAGCTTCTTATAATAAGGCATTTTAAGCTCTGTAAAATGCGCAAGCACTAACGATAACACCTGATTATAATCACTATCCACAAGACCACAGTCATCTGTTGTCACAATATCATAAAAGCTTCCCTTCTTGTGCAGTCCAAGAGCAAGGGGACCATCCTTATATTCATCTCCAAAAGAAAATTCCATCTTATTGCGATATCCCCATGGCTTTGGGCTGCCCTTAATACCCATAAATATATAGTCCGAGCACACTGCATCCAAGAGTGCTTTCACCTGTCTCTCTTTGAGAGAAAGCTGTTCCTCATAAGAAAGTGTCTGAAACGAACAACCACCACATTTTCCAAAGCTCTTACAGCATGGCTGTCCACTTTCATTCTCCGCCCGCTCCAACACCTCCACAAGACGCCCCTCACATTTGTCCTTCCTCACCTTATTGACCACAAATCGAATTTTCTGCCCCTCCAATGCATCCTTTACAATCACCTTACACCCATCTATATGCAAAATCCCTTTATTTGGGAAATCCATAACCTCCACAATTCCCTCATAAAATTGCCCCTTTTTCATTCCTCCACTTCCTTTCCACCAATTTCCCTATGCACTCTTACATATAATTACAAAAAACATTTTCCCCTTTTACCCACACATCAAACATATTTTATTGAATATCTATGCGCAAAAAGAAACCCGACAGAAAGCTTTTCACTCCATTCTGCCGGGTATTCTGTTTCATCCTATCTTATTTTGATGCAATCCACTCACACCTGTGATCTGGCTTAATCTTCCTCTTTTGCCTCAGCCTTCTCGCTCTTCTCTTCTTTCTCTTCCTTTGCTTCTGTCTCCTTCTTCTCTTCTTTCTTATCGGAGCCATCTTCCTCGTCATCGAAGAAATCATCATCAAAGTCATCTTCGAAATCGTCCTCGAAATCCTCCAGATAATCTGGTGTAAAGTAGCGGTACACAGCATATGCAATCGCTGCGACAGCAGCTACTGCACCAACAATCGCCAATACCCACAGAACACAATTCTTTTTCTTGTCCTCTTCCTCTTTTCTGTGAAGAAGCTCATTCAATTTTGCTGCACTTAACAATTCATCAATTTTGTTTGACATGTTTATTCCTCATTTCTGCGCTACTCTTTTTCATAAGCAACTTTGTGCTAAGTAGCGCGCAGGCACAAATTGCTGTGTGAAACCCCTTTCACATAATATACTTCTTTCTGTCCCTCTTGCATCGGTTTCCGATACTTATAGTATAGCATAACCATTTCTTTTTTTCTATATACTTCCATAAATTTAACAGACAATTTATAATTTCTA
>CAMUFS010000387.1 GCA_947088195.1 uncultured Clostridia bacterium | reverse complement strand
CTATTGAAAAACGTCGGCACTTAGCGAGGTTTTAAACGAGCTTAGTGTCCGCTACATTTTTCACTAAGCGGGAGCGCGGTGACGGAGAATAGGAATGATTTGGCTATGCGGACCTTTTTCGAAAATGATTATACAAACATATTTTTTATAATATATAGGAGGCGTTTTATGTTTTTTTATTATTTATTGTTTATTAATTTACTTGCTTTTTCTTTTATGGGTATTGACAAGTATAAGGCAAAACATCATAAGTGGCGTATTTCGGAAAAAACTTTGTTTGTTTCTGCCATTTTGCTTGGAAGTGTGGGAGCGATTGTGGGAATGTATGTTTTTCGCCATAAGACCAAACATAAACAATTTGTATATGGTATGCCAGCTATTTTTATAGTACAGCTTCTTTTATTTGTTGTGTGGTTTTATATTTCAGGTTCTGGAAAGTAGTTTTGGAAGGTTTTTAGGCAGTTTTGTGTTTTTGAGCGGTCTAATATAGCAAAGATAATTGTCTTAAATGTGTCAGAAAAATATTCTGTAATATGTTCTTTCCACCATGCAGCGATCTGACTGGGATCGTTTCGAAATACACCACAGCCATATGCCCCCAATATAAGGTGTTGGCATCCTTGATCAGCAAAAATGGCGAGTGCGAGCTTCATGCGGCGTTTCATTATTTGCTCTGCCTTTGGCTTATCTTCACCTTTTAATAGTACTTGTCCCATGTTGACAGCGGGAAGAGTGAGCACAGAGGCAAGCGTTGGTTTGTGAAGTTGAAATTTTCCATCGCGGAAAAATACTACATCAGGTGAGTAGATGGCATGATCGGTGTACATCATGCTGCGGCAGGCTCGATTGTTTTTGTAATAGTCTTCTTTTGAGAGCAAAGAATAATACAGGCAGCTTGATGTGGCAAGACTTTCCTCTTGCGCCATCGCTCCGCCAATAAAGCCGCCGCCCGGATTTTTGGCGCTGGCAAAGTTAAGGACAGAAGGTTTTTTATCCATTTTGGACAAAGTGAGAATGGCTTCTACCGTAGAACAGTCCCATACCATTATTTCTGTATTATGGGAAGCGCTTTTTGCTGGGGTATTATAGTTTTTTAATACTTGTTCTCCTTGCTCTGGAGATAATAAAATCGTTTTTTCTATACAAGCTTGTTGTTGTTCTTTGATGTCTATTTTTTCGTCATTTAGATAATAATATCCTTGCTCCATAATTGCCAGTGTTTCGTTGGCTATTGCTTTGTGATTCATATAATATTAATTCCTCTCATGTCTTATAAAATATTGAGTTATGTTGTATAATTTTAGAGATTTTTTAAAGAAAAATCGAGTAGGAAAGAGGACTTTCCTACTCAGGTTATTATTAATATAGCGGATATTTATCTGTCAGACCTTTTACTAATTCCATGGCTTTTTCTTTGTTGGCTTCCACATCTTTGATAACCAATGTGATTGCCTCAGCAATGGTCTGCATATCTTCTTCTTTCATACCCCTTGTTGTAACTGCGGGTGTTCCAAGGCGGATACCACTGGTGACAAATGGAGATTGTGGATCATTTGGAATTGTGTTTTTATTGCAGGTGATATTGGCTGCGTCCAAAAGCTTTTCTGCTTCTTTGCCAGTGACATTCCAGTTTTGCAGATCAACTAACATTAGATGGTTGTCTGTGCCGCCGCTCACAATTTTAAAGCCTTTTTCTATCAGACTGGATGCCAATGTTTTTGCATTTTTTACAATTTGCTGTTGATATACTTTAAATTCCGGTGAAAGTGCTTCTTTAAAGCTGACTGCTTTTGCCGCTATGACATGCATCAGTGGACCACCCTGTATGCCGGGGAAAATAGCTTTATTAAAATTATATTTTTTTGCAGCTTCTTCATTTGCCAGGATCATGCCACCTCTTGGTCCCCTCAGCGTTTTATGTGTTGTCGTCGTGACAACGTCTGCATAAGGAATGGGGCTTGGATGGAGACCTGCTGCTACAAGTCCGGCGATGTGGGCCATATCTACCATTAAAACTGCACCTACTTCATCAGCCACCTCCCTGAACTTCTTAAAATCTATGGTGCGGGCATAGGCACTTGCTCCTGCCACAATCAGCTTTGGCTTTGCTTCCAGTGCAATTCTTCTAAGCTCATCATAATCAATAAAACCATCATCATTTACACCATAAGGTACAATATTAAAGTAGGAGCCTGACATATTTACAGGGCTTCCATGTGTCAAATGACCGCCATGATTTAGATTCATTCCCATTACGGTATCTCCCGGCTTAACAACAGCAAAAAATACTGCCATATTTGCCTGTGCACCAGAATGAGGCTGAACATTTGCATAATCACAACCAAATAGTTCTTTTGCGCGCTCGATAGCAATATTTTCTACCACATCAACGTATTCACAGCCACCATAGTATCTTTTGGCTGGATAGCCCTCTGCATATTTATTTGTCAGCGGACTTCCCATGGCTGCCATCACAGCCTTGCTCACAAAATTTTCTGATGCAATCAGTTCAATATGACTATTTTGCCGGCTTGTCTCATTCTTGATCGCCTGCGCGATCTCTGGATCAAATGCTTGTACATCATCAAAAGAAAACATTATAATACCTCCACTTTTATTTATAAATTGTACGAAAAATTCTGTACTTGATTATTTACAAAATTATAGCATAATTTATTGTAAAAGAAAACAGGTT
>CAMUFS010000386.1 GCA_947088195.1 uncultured Clostridia bacterium | reverse complement strand
CAATATTCTCCCTATAAACCTGACTCAATTATCTCACAATTATCCAATCTGCCAAAATCTAAGATCATTCCGCCCCATGCAAGCCCTGAACCAAATGCTGAAAAGCAACAACGATATCTATTCGATAACAACTTTTCTCTTAAATTTAAGGCAGCCGTCAAAGGAATGGAAGCACCACTTGGATTCCCATAGGTTTCTACTAAATTCATTGGCAGCTTTTCCGTTGGTATATTTACTTTCTCAGCCAGCTTTTGTAACATAAACCGATTAGGCTGATGAAACAGAAAATAATCTATACTATCCACACTTTCTTTTGTTTCTTGTAACATATGCGCAAGCAACGGGGGCACTTCTGTCTGCACAAAACTAAATACTCCACTTCCATCCATATGCATCTGATCCAGTGAACGAATATTTCCATCTCCCTGTTCTTTCATCACAGCCGTTTCTGCCGTGCTTGGCATTCGAAATCCTCCTGCTGGAATTTTTAGCGCTTCTCCTCTGCTTCCATCCATATGCATTTCATAATAAATTTCACCTGCCTCTTTGTCCTGAGTAATTACAGTGATTGTAGCGGCATCTCCTATTAACGGAAAATCATTTCTGTCCATCTTTGATATTTTATGACTTAAGACATCACCATTAATAAGAATAACCTTTTTATCCTTTCTGTGTTCAAGTAGCATATACGCTTCCATTAATCCAATTAAAAATCCACAGCATCCCTGTGCAATATCCAGACAAAGAACATCTGATTCCAAACCAAGCTCTCCTTGAAGCATTGTACTAATATGCGGCACAAAATAATCAGGACATAATGTCACAACCAAAATAGCACCTATCTCTTCCTTCTCTATCCATCCTTTTTGCAGCATATAACGCAAACCATGCGAAGCAAAGTCAAAAACAGTAGTATCTGGCTTAGAAAGCCTATGTTTTTCAAATCCCATAATCTTTTTAAGTCTCATTGTCTGTTTTATAGGAAAAGAATAATTGCCAGCCTCCTCATCAAACAATCCCACCTTCTCAGGAAGAACACCCAATATAGACGAAATTCTTTTCTCTCGAAATATTGTCTGCATTAATCTCTTCCCTCGCTTTTCTCCACCATACGAAGAATATCCTCTATATTGAAAAAGTTTTCTGGTACAGTATCCAGTCCATCAATTTTCTTATGATATTTTTCCTCTAACATACTAACCAAGGTAATAATATCAAAGGAATCTAACAATCCATCCTCTATATAGTTACTGCTTGTAGTAAAATCAAACTCTGGTCTGATCTCCTTTAACATAGCTAAAATTTCTTCCTGTTTTTTATCTACTATTTCCATCTATTATTCCTTTCCAGTCTCAAGCTCTTCTTTTAGTTTTATCCGATCTATTTTTCCATTTAGATTCAAAGGCATCTGTGCCAACCTTTTACATGTGGTTGGAAGCATATATTCTGGCAATATCTTTGCCAGCCTCTCACGTATCTCCTGTGGCTCTATCGTACCAGTATAAAATAAAACAAGCCGATCCCCTATTACACTATGTATACAACAATTCATCTGGATTCCATCTACTGCTGAAACAGCTGTCTCAATCTCTCCCAGTTCAATTCTATGTCCTGTATGCTTTACTTGAGAATCCTCCCTTCCATCATAAATTAGCTCACCTAGCTTATTATAATGAACAATATCTCCTGTGCGATAAATTTTATCCTCATACATATGATGTAATGGATTCTGAACAAAAACCATTTTTGTTTTTTCTGGATTGTTGTAATAGCCCAAAGAAAGAGATGTGCCTCTCACACACAATTCTCCCTTTTCTTCCCCTTTTACTAACTGATTTTCTTTGTTTAATACCAAAATATCGGAATTGCGGCAGGGATGTCCAATTGGAACTGGCTCATAATCCTCAATCCTTCGATTTACAATAAAATAGGTACAATCCACGGTGATTTCTGTAGGTCCATATAGATTGGCAAATAAAGTCTCTGGAAGCCTGCGCATCCATATATTTAGTTGCTTTGCTGGCATTACCTCCCCAGCAAATAAAACATATTTCAGGCAGCTAATATCACAATGCTCCAAAACCCCAATATCTGCCACTCGTGACAATACTGTTGGCACCCAGAAAATAGTATTAATTTTATTATCTCTTATATACTCCAACAACCGGATAGGAAAAGAAAACAGCATTTGAGGAATTATATAAAGCGTTGCTCCATTTCGTATGGTTGCATAGATGTCTAAAACAGAATTGTCAAAATAAAATGGTGCCTGATTTCCAAAAATAATACTGCTGTCAAAAGCAAATGTTTCTGTTGCCCACTCTATATAATCAATTACAGAACGATGGCTGATAATTACCCCTTTTGGTATACCTGTAGAACCAGAAGTAAATAAAACATAAAGAATATCTGTATCAATAATCCGATTCTCAGTGATACGAATTTGTTCTTGATCTATTGGATATGTGGAGACCTCTTGGTAGAAAAATATCTTTGTATCTACATTCTTTTTCCATATTCCGAGCTTCTCTACGTTTTTTTCATCTATGATAACCGCTTTTGGCTGAAAAGTAGAAAAAATCTTTTCCATTCTGCTCTCTGGCATTTTAGTATCAATTACAGTATAAAAATTTCCTGACATAGCAATTCCAAGAAAAGCAGGAATGGAATCCACCCCTTTTTCCAGCATAACAGCAATAGGCTGTC
>CAMUFS010000385.1 GCA_947088195.1 uncultured Clostridia bacterium | reverse complement strand
ATAATCTGGCAAAAAATATGGTAGAAATGAAGCTGCTCCATTGGATCAAGGCTGTTTGCCGGAAAATTTGCGTCAATTCCCGCCAGATAACACATCTCCTGCCCAACAATCGGACTTAAGCCGGTAAAGCTGGTATAGACGGCCTTAGCAAGAGCCATAGGTTTTTGATAAACAAATGTATAAAAATCCTCCTCACTCACCGTCAGTGGATCGGCCTTATTCTGTGTCTGCGGGATAAAATAAGTTCTTCCCGGAAGGACCTCCCGCACAGAGCTGACCTGCGCAGACACACGCTTAATGCTGTCAATGATCGTATCCTCATCCCGAAAGATAATGTTGCTGTGCTTGCCCATAAGCTCCACAGTCAATATCTTTTGACATGGATCACCCATCTCATTTAGATGCTCAATAGTAAAATGCAGGATGCGCTCCAAGCCCGGCTGAGAAATATCTATAATCCTTCCACCATTTAGATGCTTGCGCAAAAGCATACAAAAATTTGGGGCAACTGCAGGATTCACTTTATTATTTTCTGTCAAATAAATCAATGGGAGGGAAGCTCCAGCGGAGAGGAGAAGGCGATATTGCTTTTTATTGCTCTTAATTGTCAGCAGAAGCTCATCTGGCTCCGGCTGGGAGATTTTACTGATATGTCCATGTAATATGGTAGAGCGAAGCTCCTCTGCCATATTAGAGATAGTAATTCCATCTAATGCCATAAAAAACACCTCTTTTCTATAAAATACAACAGATACAGTATAACAGATTTTTAAAACATTGGAAAGATGCTTTAGACCAAAAGTATTCGTTGAAATACCAGCATGATTTTGTTACAATGGTAAGGATTAAGGAAAAGGAATATTATGGATCAGGAAGGTTTACTTTATATATGGAAGAAAAGGGGAGAAAAAATGAGAGCATCAAATGAGCTTCGTACATTGTTAAAGTCTATAGATCACAAAGGGTATCCGGCTTATAAGGATACAGCAGGAGAGTGGAGGTTTCCCAATTATATTCTTTTTATTGATCATGTTCAGGGAGATCCATTTGCATCGCCTTCTAGCTTGCGCGTGCAGCTTCCCTGTCAGGCGACAGGGCTTCCAGAGGTATATTATAGAGAGGACTGTTCACGAATTGCTCTGCAGGATTTTCTGGTAAGACAGCTATCCAAGCAGTTTGAGCAGTATAATTTTAAGGCAAAGGGTTCAGGAAAGAGTGGGCTGTTGTCCATCAGTCATTGTGGTCAGGAGGTTTTGCCTCGCAGTGCCTGTGAAATAGTAAATGGAACATTAATTGTGCGGTTTTATACAGGCTTTCCTGCTTTCGGCCGAACCATCAACGCCGGCGAACTGGAAAAGATTTTGTTTGAGTTTCTACCACGCTGTATAGAGAATAGTCTGTTTTATAAAAATTTAGATCAGAAAAAATTGGAGCGGGCTATATTTCTCGCGGAGGATCAGGCAGAGCTAAGGAAGCTTTTAAAGGAGGAGGGGCTTGTTGCCTTTGTGGCAAATGGCGCTGTACTGCCAAGAAAGAGCGGCGTGTCAGAGCTTCCTCTTTCTGGAAGTGTACCATTTGTCTCACCGGCATCTATGGAAAGGACGTTAGTGCTTCCTCACCGCAAAGAGGTGAAGGGAATGGGGATACCAAGAGGCGTGACACTGATTGTCGGCGGAGGATACCATGGAAAGTCCACGTTGTTAGAGGCGATACAAGCCGGTGTGTACAATCATATAGAAGGAGATGGCAGAGAGCTTGTGATCACAGATGATAGTGCGGTGAAGCTTCGCGCGGAGGATGGTCGCTCAGTAAGAAATGTCAATATTTCTTTGTTTATTAATGATCTGCCAGATAAGAAGGACACAACAGTGTTCACAACGGCAGATGCCAGCGGAAGCACCTCGCAGGCAGCCGGTGTTGTGGAAAGCATAGAAGCGGGTTCTAGTTTATTTTTGATTGATGAGGATACTTCAGCGACAAATTTTATGGTGCGAGATGAATTTATGCAGCAGGTGATAGTTCGGGAGAAGGAGCCAATCACGCCATATATTGAGCGTGTGAGAGATCTATATGAAAAGGCGGGCATCTCGACAATTATGGTAGCAGGAAGCTCCGGCGCATTTTTCCACATCGCGGACCATATTCTTTTGATGGATTGTTACCATGCGGAGGAGATTACAGAGCATGTGAAAGAACTCTGTAAGGAGCGCACAGATTTTCAGCTCCGCGCACACAAATTTGCACTTCCTGAATTTAAACGGGTTTTGCCTGCCTATAAGCGGGCGGAGGGAGGACGGCATGGAGGCAGAGGACACGGCGCAGATAAAACCAGCCGTTATGAGCATATGAAGGTAAAAGCAAGCGGGCTGGAGTCATTTTCTCTGGATAAGGAAAATATCAATGTGCGTTATTTAGAGCAGCTTGCTGATTCAGAACAGACAATGGCACTTGCCTATTTTTTGCGCTATGCATTGGAACAGGTTCAAGATGGAAGGAGAACGGTTCAGGAGACAGTAAAACAGATTATGGATACCTTTGACAAAAAGGGCTGGGATGCATTTGCAGGCTCCTATGTGCCTTGTGGGCTGGCTCTGCCGAGAGTGCAGGAGGTATTTGCCTGCCTTAATCGTTTTCGGGGATAATAGGTAGAGAGCATTTTCAGCATGTGGACATTAAGTTAGACTGCTTGGCAGAGGAGTTTCCGCACG
>CAMUFS010000384.1 GCA_947088195.1 uncultured Clostridia bacterium | reverse complement strand
TCTTCTTTGTCTGATTCCAACACAAGAGCCGCTGCATCTTTAAAAGAATGTTCCTCTGCTCTTGCAAGCTCCTGTCCTTTTTCATTGTATGCCACAGCCACAAGACTGCCCTTATTATAAGGAATCTGCCACTTTGCGCTAAAAGAGCTGCCATGCTCATGATCTATATTTTGTCGCCCTTTTGACACCCCATTGACAAACAACTCCACAACCGGCGCATTACTTACCACCTGAACATCAATTCTCTGTCCCTCATTAAAATCCCAATACGGAAATACATGAACCATAGGAGCCTTTTTATAATCGGTCCATTCTGCCTGATATCGATAAAAGCTGTCCTTTGGAAATCCAGCCGTATCAATCTGCCCAAAATACGAATTTTTTGTCTGGTATGGCGTGGGCTCCCCAATATAATCAAAACCTGTCCACAGAAACTGCCCCATGCTAAACTCGTGATCTCTCTCCATGGCAATACAATAATCTGTGCTTTTCGCTCCCCATCCCACCGTACTGTTTCCAAGGCTGGAGCACTGTTCATCCTCATCCTTAAGAATTGGCTGTTTCAGCGGAAAATGATAGATTCCTCTACTCTGTACCGTAGAACTTGTCTCACTTCCATAGATCACCCAATCGGGATGTGCTTGATGATGCTCTGTATATAAGCGCTCCGCATAATTATAGCCTGCCAGCTTAATTATATCTGCGCAATTCTGTGCATTTTCCCACTGCATATAATTTGATGCAATGGTAGGTCTTGCATTGTGCCTTTCATCATGCAGGCAAACCCGCTCGATTAACTCTTTGGTAATCCGTGCACCCTGTTCATCTGCATGTGTATCGTAGATCTCATTTCCAATAGACCACATAATCACACTGGGATGATTTCTGTCCCTGCGAACCCAGGATGCCACATCCCTGTCTACCCATTCTTTAAAAAATCTGGCATAATCATACTCTGTCTTGCTGCGCTCCCACATATCAAACGATTCATCAATCACCAAAATTCCCATTCTATCGGTTATGGCAAGCAGCTCTGGCGCGGGCATATTGTGGGAGGTACGAAGCGCATTGACTCCCATCTCTTTTAACATCAAAAGCTTTCTCTCCATTGCCGCTGGATAAAATGCTGCACCCAGCGCGCCAAGATCATGATGCTCACACACACCATTAAGCTTCACCTTCCTGCCATTGAGCAAAAATCCCTGTTCTGGTGAAAATACACAAGTGCGACAGCCAAATATCGTCTCCTCCACATCAAGTACATGCGCACCCTGACAAAGAGATACTCTCATTGTATATACTGCCGGATTTTCCATATCCCAAAGCCTTGGATTATCCAGTCTAAGAACAGCGTGACAGCTCACCGCTCCCCTCTCATTTACAGGTAAAAGCGCGAGCACCTCCTCAGGCATCGCCTTGGCATCTACACAACAGATTTTCTCCTTGGAAACAATCACGCCTTCTGTATCTATCAGCTCCACCAAAAGATTATACTCCGAACACTTTTCTCCTAGCTGAAGCTCTGCATCCATCTCCACATTCCACACATCACCATTTTCACTCTTTCTTGCTGACACATACAGCCCATCCTGCAGAATATAATCCTTTGGAAATGTACAAAGCCACACATTTCTATAAATTCCGGCACCTGAATACCATCTTGTATTAGGATTTCGATACCGGCAACACACACTCACAACATTTTCTCCATCTCGGATTGCCTCTGTTATATCAAAATAAAAGGAAGAATACCCATATTTCCACTCTCCCACCATGCAAGCATTGACCCAGATGGTACAGTCCATATAAACTCCTTCAAAATACAGATGGTATCTTATATTTTCTCGTTTCTCAATTACAAATAACCGGCGATACCACCCATCTCCATCCTGATACAAATCCGAAGTATCATAGATCTGCCAATCATGTGGCAATTCAACGGCAGCATATTCTCCCTCACAAGGTGCCTCTCCCGGTTTCACACACTGAAATTCCCAGTTATCCGTAAACAAGTATCTCTTCGCCATAAACACATCTCCTCCTATCCCAACCATTTCCATTGCCAGTTGCTGCACTCATTATATAAAAAAATAAATATCATAAGAATACATTTTCTTCTACAAAACATGTACTTTTTCATAAATCCGTCTTTTTTCCATTTTTAATTGCTATTTTCCCAATTTCATTATATAATTTTTATTGGGTAGTTCTTATCACAAACCATTAAGGGGGGAAATCTATGAAATTAAAAAGAAACAAAAGCCTGCGAGGTTCTATTATGCTGCTTAGCTCCACGATCGTTATACTGACAGCAGTTTTAATAGGACTGAATGCCATCCTATCTGTCAAATCTATGTCACGTATTGCTTTTCAAACTTACGAGGACTCTGTAAACTCTGGCTATAAAAAAGAAATTAAATCTCAAGTACAAAGTGCTATTGCTGTTGTACAAAATGAATACAATCAATTTCTATCAGGTGAGAAATCAGAAGAACAAGCCAAGAATGACGCAAAAGAAACTATTCGCGTCATGCGCTACCGAGACGATCAGAGCGGCTACATCTGGATTGACGCCGTGGATTGTACTCTGATTATGCATCCGGTGCTCTCTGAACAAGAGGGAACCAACCGCGCCGATCTTAAAGATCCCAACGGTGTAATGGTCACGCAGCAGATTGTAAAAACCAGTGAAATTCCTGAAAAATGTGGCTATACCGA
>CAMUFS010000383.1 GCA_947088195.1 uncultured Clostridia bacterium | reverse complement strand
CTATATATTCAAATTTCACAC
This sequence comes from uncultured Clostridia bacterium, assembly GCA_947088195.1. Classification (GTDB taxonomy): domain Bacteria; phylum Bacillota; class Clostridia; order Lachnospirales; family Lachnospiraceae; genus RGIG8607. The sequence continues at coordinate 2,700 of CAMUFS010000383.1, read as the reverse complement.
GGTTTTCGTACTCTTCTTCCCGGTTCTCGATCTCACCGGAATAAATCACTTTGGCAGCCAGCAGAAAAGATCGGTAGCTGCCTAGAATTGACAAATCAAACTGCATCAATATCATGCTGTCCTCAGTGAATTTGTGCTTTGATACAAAGCGAGTTCCACCGCCACTGATATCTACAATCACTCCCTTTATCATGTCTTGCTCAGAGACGATATATGTCCGGCCTCTGGCAAAAGCATCTTCTTCGTATTTGGTCATCTCCCGTGCCATCACATCCACAATACAGTTAAAACGATAATATTCTCTCCGCTGATATTTGTGCAGGCTGCTGATCAGCTCCACAATCAGAATATACATCCCATTTACTTTCTGTCTGTCAACAATCCTGACATCGGTACGATAGACTCCTTTATGAGAATAAAAGCATACATCATACTCTCCGCCTACCGGAAGCAGCACCAGTTTTGTCTGTTCCATCGGCATTACCAGCTCAAGCTTTCCATCCTCCAAAATATTATATACTGAAGTCCTGTAAGTCTTTACCCCTTCTGTACCGTCAGGAAGCGTCACCTGAACTGTTGATTTCAATTCTAGCTTATCTCCCGGCGATATAAATTTTTCTATCATAGACTCCTCCTGAACTCACGATTCATCCCATTTTTTTATTTCCCGACACAATATGCGAGAAAAACGCTGCCATTCCCCTTTTTACCAACGACTTATTATATTCCTTATCCATCAAAAGATATGCGATCCGCTCATATGCAATAGACGATTTTGCGTTCGGATTCTGCATACTCACTGGTTTTTGCTGCATCACTGCCTCCTCCAGATAGCGATCGCGCGGCACAGACCCAAGAAATGACACAGGAAGTTTCAGATAACGGTTTGCCACGGTCTCTAGTTTGGTGTACATCGTATCTCCCTCTGTCAGATCAGATACCTTATTGGCTATCACCATAATCTTAGAATCCTCTTTTGAAAAACGAGGATGCCGATTCAACGCCTTTAAGAGCGAATAAGAATCTGTGATCGAAGTCGGCTCTGGCGTTGCCACTACCAAAATCTCACCGCTTGCAACGAGAAAATCCAGCACTGCATCCGATATTCCTGCTCCTGTATCTATGATAATAATATCGGCAATTGCATCCAGTTTTGCAAGATTGCGAATGATATAATTTAAATAGTCGCTGCTCAGATTAGAGAGACCGGCAATTCCAGACCCCCCTGATATAAAGCCTATGTCCATAGGTCCCCATGTTATGATATCTGTGATATTTTTTCCCTGATATATCAGATCACACAGATTATGTTTCGGCACTGTACCAAACATAATCTCTATATTGGCCAGACCAAAATCTGCATCCAATATGATGACTCTCTTTCCCAGCTTTTTAAACTGACAGGCAAGGTTTATAGATGTATTGGATTTTCCCACACCACCTTTTCCACTTGTCACCGTGATCACACGGGCATGTGGCTTTGGCGCTGGATTCAATTTAATCACATTTCTCAATTGTTCAGCCTGATCCACCATACACTACCCTCCTATCAACGCCTTCCCCCAAGCAACTGTTTCACAGTTGACTGTGGATTAAAATACTCAATATCATCAGGCACATTCTGACCACAAGTCACATAAGAAAGTTTCGCACCTGTATAAAGCTTCAGATTATAGATATTTCCTAGCGCAGACGTTTCATCAAGCTTAGTAAAGATCAGCTTATAATCTGTAATTTCCTTATAAGTGTCTGATATCCTCATCAGATCCTTATATTTTGTTGAGGCCGACAATACCAGAAATACCTCTCTGGAAGTTTTGATATCGACAGAATTAATAAGAGCACTCATATTCTCACACTGTGCCTCATCATTTGGAGAATGACCTGTTGTATCCACAAAAATATAATCATATTCCCTGAAATCTTCAACAGCTGCTTCTATTTCCTTTGCTGTATACACAACTCTAAACGGCACCTCAAGAATATTTGCGTATGTCCTTAGCTGCTCAGCAGCCGCAATCCTGTATGTATCTGCCGTGAGCATCGCAACCTTTTTTCTGTGCTCTAGCTTGTAGGTCGATGCGATCTTTGCGATAGTTGTTGTCTTCCCCACTCCTGTAGGACCTACAAAAAATATAACTTTAGGACTCTTTCCATCTTCCTCCATCACATAAGGTTTTCCCAATTTCAATATCATTCTCTGATATATTTCAGAAAGCATAAAATCTAATGTCACATCTGCCTTACAATTCCTGTCAATCTCATCAATCATCTCATTTGCATACTTCTCATTAATCTCATTGTCAGTCATTTTATTATACAAAATTTTCAGGAAGCTTATTCGTTCCGTGTCTTCTTCCTTCTTCTCTTCCTCAATGCTTTTGGACTCTTCTGGCTGTGATCTGACATCCTGCCTGGAAAGCTGTTTCTCAATCAGATTCTGAAGACTGTCAAGCTTTTCTTCCAGACCGTTTTCCCGAACTGGCGCGCTTGTTCGGGGCTCAAACCGACTGCGCTCTCTTACATTTTCATCTCTGGCAGTCTCCGGTTGATATGTGGAGAGAACATCTGCTACTGCCAGTCCTACTGCCTTGGTATCCTCCTGTACTTCCTCTTTTTTCATAGGAATGATTTTTCCCTGCGGCTCATTGTGGCTAAAGCTGACTGCCACGCCGTCCTTCTGGACATCCTTTGCAGCGG
>CAMUFS010000382.1 GCA_947088195.1 uncultured Clostridia bacterium | reverse complement strand
CGGCGCACGGGTTCAAACTCACTCTGCAGCCTTCCTACCTCATCGTATAAATTTTCTGGATTTCCCTCAATTTGAAGAAGGAAATTCTTCATTCGAAACTGATTGACCTTTTGATACAGCTGTGCATCCTCCTTTAAAAGCTCTCTGCACAGAAGATAATTCTTATACTCTTCACTGTTTTTTAATAAGCTTGCAAGTTCTAGTACTTTTTCCTCTATTCTGGCATCCATATTTATCCTCACATGATCTACACTTCCATAATAATAGGAAGAATAATCGGATTTCTCTTCATCTTTTTCCAAAGATAATCATTAAGACTGTCCTTAATCACATTCTTAAGCTTTGTCCAATCTGAAATATTCCTGCTAAGACACTCTTCTAGTGCCTCACTCACAATTAACCGTGCCTCGTCCATCAGATCCTCGGACTCCCTGACATAGACAAAGCCGCGAGACACAATATCTGGACCAGCAAGAAGCTGATTGCTGCGCTTTTCTAATGTAAGCACCACAATAATAATACCATTCTCTGACAGATTTTGTCTGTCACGCAGCACAATATTTCCCACATCGCCAACACCAAGACCATCCACCAATACACTTCCGCTCTGCACATGACCGGATACATTTCCGCCATCGTCTCCAAGCTCTAGCACATCGCCAGAGCGCAAGATAAATGTATTCTCCTTTGGAATACCAAGGCTTATCGCAATCTCTGCCTGTGACTTTAGATGACGAAACTCCCCATGAACTGGAACCGAAAATTTGGGATGAAGTAGCGAATAAATCAGCTTAATCTCTTCCTGACACGCATGTCCTGACACATGTGTATCTTGAAAAATCACTTCTGCACCTTTCATAGACAGCTCATTGATCACCTTAGACACTGCCTTTTCATTGCCCGGAATTGGCGTGGAGCTTAAGATAATGGTATCATTTGGCTTAATTGTCACCTTCTTGTGAATCGACGCTGCCATGCGCGAGAGCGCTGCCATAGATTCCCCTTGGCTTCCCGTCGTGATCATCACGATCTGTTCATCTGTATAATTTTTCATATTTTCAATATCGATCAGCGTATTATCAGGAATGTTAATATAGCCAAGCTCACTCGCTGTGCCAATCACATTTACCATGCTTCTGCCCTCGATAATCACCTTGCGCCCATATTTGTACGCCGAATTAATAATCTGTTGCACCCTATCCACATTGGACGCAAATGTCGCCACAATAATCCGATTCATTCGATGCTCAGAAAATATATTATCAAAGGTTTTGCCCACTGTTCTCTCCGACATAGTAAAGCCGGGACGGAGCGCATTGGTGCTGTCACACAAAAGCGCAAGCACACCTTTTTTTCCGATTTCTCCAAAGCGCTGCAAATCTATCATATCCCCAAACACCGGCGTGTAATCCACCTTAAAATCTCCCGTGTGAATGATCGTCCCCGCAGGTGTGTAGATGGCAAGAGCCGCCGCATCTGCAATACTATGGTTTGTGCGGATAAATTCTATACGAAAGCACCCAAGATTGATGGACTGCCCGTACTTTACCACCTTTCGCTTTGTGGCTTTTAATATATTATGTTCCTTTAATTTATGATCAATCAAAGCCATGGTAAGCTTTGTCGCATACAGCGGAACATTCATTTCCTTCAACACATAAGGCACCGCACCAATATGGTCCTCATGTCCGTGCGTAAAGATAAATCCCTTCATTTTATCTATATTTTCCTTTAAATAGGTGATATCTGGTATCACCAAATCGATCCCAAGCATGTCATCACTAGGGAAGGACAGACCACAGTCAATCACAATAATGCTGTCCTCAAATTCAATGACAGTCATATTCATTCCGATCTGCTCCAAACCTCCCAAAGGAATGATTTTCACTCTTGAGCTGTTCTCATTTTTCAAACATTACACCTCCACTTATTCCAAGTCGATATCCTCTAGCAGCTCCGCAAAAACGCCAGACACTGCCTCCAGCTCTTCATCCTCTTCCACGATCTCATACACTGCCTCTTCGTCTCCGTCTTCAGACAGATCCTTTAGGATAAATGCCTCCGATTCTTCCTCATCATCCGATTCCGTCACCAGAAGGTAATTTCTCCCATTAATCTGAGTCTGCTCCAAAACATAAAACTCAACCTTCTCGTCCGTGCCCGGTACGGCAAACGTTATTCTCTCCAATTCCTGCTCTCCTTATCTAAATACGACTGCAGAATAAACACAGCAGCAAGCTTATCAACATATTCCTTCCGGTTCTCTCTTCGGATTCTGCCCTCCATCATCACTCTGTCAGCTTCTACCGTGGTTAGCCTTTCATCCCATAAAACGACAGGAAGTCCCGTTCTCTTCTCAAGCATTTCCTTAAATGCCATCGTTTTCTCGCAGCGGACTCCCTCCGTATTATTCATATTCTTCGGATATCCCAATACAATCCTGTCGACACCGTACTCCATCCTTATCGCATCTATTCTTGCAAGTGTCTGTCTAAGCTTGTCCTCTCTCTCCCTGCGGATGATCTCCAATCCCTGTGCAGTGATCAAAAGAGGATCGCTGAGCGCCACACCTACCGTCTTAGAGCCATAATCCAGCCCCATCACTCTCATAGGTTCTCCCGATTCCTCTAGCCATTCATCTTCTGACTGATATAATAGTTCAGCACTTCCTCCAACAGCTCATCACGCTCCACCTTCATTATCAGACTGCGGGCATTCATATGG
>CAMUFS010000381.1 GCA_947088195.1 uncultured Clostridia bacterium | reverse complement strand
CGAGCCACACAAGGCAGAAAATTGCACGTTACAAGAAAACCGTACAGGAGTTAGAGCAGGAACTAAGCAGAATACCAACGGACAAAGAAATAGCTGATAGAATGGGCGTATCTGTAGGGCTGCTGCCGAAATTGGAAATACAGATGCAGGAGGTAGCCAGTTTAGACACTCCTTTAAGTGATGATGACAGCTTGACGCTTGCTGATACTATACAAGACGATTATAGGCTTGAAGATGATATAATAAATAAAATATATACAGAACACTCTAAAAGTGAGCTATGGGGCGTTGTAGAGCGTTACACAGGGGAACGAGAAAACCATGTTATCAAAAAACTATTTAAAAACAATCAGACTATGGCGACAATAGCAAGAGCCGAGGGCATATCAATAGACCGTATAAGGCAGATTAAGGAAAAGGGAATACGGCGGTTGCGGTATGGCAAGGCAAAGCGTGAACTGCTGGAAAAGTTTGATATTGTGGAAGCAGGGGCATACAGAAACAGTGTAAGCAAATTTAATGAGCATGGTTTTACTTCTACGGTGGAATATATTGCTTTACGCAGGGCAGAGATACAAGCGGAGTATGAGGAACGAAAGAAACAAATAGAAACTCTGTTTAAGCATAGGAAAAGAAAGTGTTTATAAGTGTTCAAAAATAGATAAAAATATAGGTGCGTAACACACCGATAGCACACAAATAACCCTTAAAACCCTATAAAATCAATGGTGACAGTTTCCATTGAGGAAGCAGCTAAGGAAAATCGTTTTTAAGAAACGATTGGAAGTTCTAAGAAATACAGTAAAACACAAAAAAGAAAACAACCACTCACAAAGTGGTTGACCTTCAGATGACTATATAAACCTACCTGTACCATCAAGTAACAAGGTAGGTTTATTTATTGAATTATGTAAATAAGAGTGATATAATTCTACTGGTGATAATCAGGCATACTATCGGAGGTGTATAGGTGATTAGATTTTTGGTATTTAGTGACTTGCATTATGATGAAGCTGCAGATGGAGATGAACGGATAAATGAAATATTAACGTGTGCGAAGGAACGAACGATAGATTTTATAGTATCATTAGGAGATTTATGCAAACCTATCGATGCCAATAAAGGTATTTTGAAAAAGATAAATTCTTTGGGTATACCTTTCTATTCAGTTATTGGAAATCACGAGACAGATAATTGTCAATTAAGTGAGATATTAAGCTTTTTTTCAATGAAAAGTCCATATTATTCTGTAGTTTATAAAGAATATAAGCTGATTTTTTTGAATACGTGTTACTTAAACCAAGATGGAAAAGAAACAGCCTTTTATCAAAGAAATCATAAGCAATTAAATGTTATTTATCCAATTATTCCCTTGGAGGAAATACAATGGTTAAAAAATGAATTAAGCAGCGAAAAGAAGTATATAATTTTTTCACATCATAGTTTAGTGAACAATTTTGTAAACAGAGGAGTATATAACAGAGCTGATATTCGAGAATTATTTAAAGACCAAGAGGTATTGTTGTGTTTGAATGGCCATGATCATGGAGACAGTTATTCAGTTGTTGATTATATTCCATACTATACTGTTAATTCTGCGAATTATACATGGGTGGGAACGCAAATAGCAAGTTCTGATATTTTATCAAAAAAATATTCATACTTAAATGGCATACTTCAATATAAACAGGCATTAAACGCGTACATAGAAATTGCTGATGAGGAAATTAGAATTGAAGGTATGACAGGAGATTATTTGTCTGTAACACCTGATGATATTGGACTGCATGATTATATGTGGAATGGGGTGTCCATTAAACCACAAACAAGCTCGCTTTTTGTTAATAGGAAAAGGGGATAATGAAAAATTAACGATCATAAATTTCTTAATTTAATTTTTTTATATATTTTGCATCTACCTTTTTTGTGAGCCAAACACCATTTTTTGATAAATAAAATTTGCAACCATCTCTGTGCATCACACCGCTCGACACTTGTAAAATAGCCGGCTTACCATGTCGTTTTCCCACTGTTATAGCGGTGTCTATCTCTTTGGATAAATGAACATACAATCTGCTCATTGGTTTTAAGCCTTCCGCATAAATTGCATGTAAAAATCTGGAAGCTGTTCCATGATATAATAATTCAGGCGGCTCCTGCTCTTCTAATTCTACATCAACTGGTATACTATGTCCCTGATTTGCACGAATTAGTGTTTTATCCTCGTTAAAAGAATATCTTTGTTTATTGTCTGTTGATACAATTTCTTCTAATATTTTCTTATCTATCTTTCGGTTTGTTGCGCGGATACCTGACAATAATTCTTCGACATTAGCCCAACCATGCTCGTCCAGTGTAATATGTGCTGCGTCAGGATTATGTCGCAGTACCAGACTTATAAAAACACTTAATTTATCCCATTTTCCCATAATAATATGCACCTTTCGTACTTGATAATTTACAAAATCTATGCCTGCCAATGTCCCGCATCCAGAAAGTCAAGGCTTTCTCTACTATACTGACGCATCCATCCTCCCATATGGGCCGTTGGATTTTCGCACAATTCTATAAAGTCTCTGTCGTCGATATAGATAGAAAAAATCTTTTTTTCTAGACAATCGAAAATAGTCTCGATCACGCCATCTGCTAATTCACGATAGAAGGAGAGAAAAGCAAAGCGCTCTTCCTCTGTATAATGCGCGGTTAAACTGGAAAATCCATCCGGTGT
>CAMUFS010000380.1 GCA_947088195.1 uncultured Clostridia bacterium | reverse complement strand
TGAGATTGAGGACAACTATTTTACACAGGGAAATCTGACAACAAAGCCGGGACAGTACAGACAGACCACGGTCGCCGTGGATAGCTTTTCGCCTAATGCATGGGGACTGTATAATATGCATGGCAATGTGGGTGAATGGGTTTGGGATTATTATGGCGCTTATGGTACAGAGACCTTGTCTGATCCTACAGGAGCAGAGACGGGGACCTTAAGAGTATACCGGGGCGGAGGCTGGAATGATTTTGCTAAAAATATGCGAAGTGCCTACCGCGCTACATTAGCAGAGAACAAGGGTAGTTTTAATATAGGAATCCGTCTGGTAAGAGGTATTACAGGCAATGAAATGATCGCCAGCGCAGGTATACAGAAAGAAGAAGAGAGCGGCGGTAAGGTCCTTATTGCTTATTTTTCATGGGGAGGTAATACAAGAGGCATTGCGGAGGAAATTCAGGCGCAGACAGGTGCAGATTTGTTTGAGATTGAATTGGTAAATCCTTATTCTAATGATTACAATACCGTTTTAGATGAGGCACAACGGGATCAGAACGAACAGGCTCGACCAGAGCTTGCTGTTCATGTAGAAAATATGGAGGATTATAATACGATTATTCTTGGCTATCCAAATTGGTGGGCATCCATCCCGATGCCGATAGCGTCTTTTCTGGAGGAATATGATTTTTCTGGAAAAACAATTATTCCCTTTTGCTCCCACGGCGGCGGGCGTTTTGGGCAGAGCCTGACGGCGATTACAAAATTGGTCCCAAATGCAGTGATGGGGGAGGCGCTTTCCGTGCATTATTCTGGTGGGAGCGGGCTGAAAGAGGATATTGCAGACTGGCTGGAGGCAAATCAAGTGATGAAACAATAGATAGAAATGTAAATTTTATGTAATATGTATGCCGTATTAGACAGTATATAGGAAAATGGGAAAGATAGAAAGGACTTGTTCGGAAAATGGAAAGAAGAACGGAAATTTTTTCTGATCGGGAACTGAAGAAAATGGTGGTCCCGCTATTTTTGGAACAGCTTCTGGTAATGCTTGTGGGGCTTGCAGATACACTTGTCATCAGTTATGTCGGGGAGGATGAGGTATCGGGTGTTTCGCTGGTAAACCAGTTTAATACCATATTCATCTATCTATTTACTGCGTTGGCTTCTGGTGGCGCGGTGGTCGTCAGTCAGTATATCGGCAGGAAGGAAATGGAGAGTGCTGGGAGGTCTGCAAGTCAGCTTTTGCTTTTTTCCACTTTGTTTTCAGTTGTGATAAGTGTGGTAGCTTTGGTTGGAAATAAGGCGATGCTTTCCTTGCTCTTTGGAAGAGTGGAGGATTCCGTTATGGCGGCCTGCGTCACTTACCTAAAAATATCAATCTATTCTTATCCAGCGCTTGCTGTTTACAATTCTGGCGCGGCGATTTACCGAAGTCTTGGAAAGACAAACGTGACAATGTATATATCTGTATGCTCCAATATCATCAACATTGTTGGTAATGTGATTGGTGTGTTTGTGCTGCGTGTCGGTGTTGCTGGTGTCGCATGGCCGTCTTTCATAGCCCGCACATTTTCGGCTGTAGTGATTACGATACTTTGCTTTCAGAAAAAAAGTGCTATCCAATACCATCTACATTGGATTTTCAGGTGGGATGGAAATTTGATGCGGAGTATTTTGAGGATTGCCATTCCAAATGGTGCAGAAAATGGGATTTTTCAGTTGGTCAAGGTAGCACTTTCTAGTATTGTAGCACTTTTTGGAACCTATCAGATTGCCGCTAACGGGGTGGCGCAGAGTATATGGTCTTTGGCTGCTTTAGCAGGGGTTGCCATGGGACCAGTGTTTATTACCGTAATCGGACAGTGTATGGGAAACAGGGATACAGAGGCATCGGATTATTATTTTAAGAAGCTCATGAAATTGACGCTGCTGCTCTCGTCCGTGTGGAATTTGTTTGTTTTTTTGCTGACACCGTTGTTTCTACAATTTTATTCTTTGGCACCAGCAACAAAGCAGCTAGTGATCTGGCTGGTACTGATCCACAATGTATTTAACGCCCTTGCTTTTCCTTTTTCTGGTGCTCTAAGCAACGGGCTTCGGGCAGCGGGAGATGTAAAGTTTACGATGGTGGTTTCCATCCTGTCTACTATTGTTGTCCGTCTGCTGTTGTCTTATTTGTTAGGAATTGTATTGAATATGGGAGTGGTAGGGATTGCAGTGGCAATGGTATGTGACTGGGTGATACGGGCAGTGATTTTCGCAGGACGACTAAGATCAGGGAAATGGAAGGAATTTCAGGTGATAGATTGTTGATTTAAGAAGTTTATTAAATCTTTAAATAATAAAATACAAACTCATACTTTATACAAAACATAGCATTTTATTATTTTTGAAAGAGGTCCGCAGAACCAAAGTATTGGTATCCTCCGTCACCGCGCTCCCGCTTAGTTCAAAACGTAGCGGACGCTAAGCTCGTTTAAGACCTCGCTAAGCGCCGACGTTTTTCAATAGGTTCCTTGAGGATACTAATGCTTTGGTTCTGCTATTTTTTCGTTCATCCTCATTCGTTATTATGAAACAAATATCATAATATTTATATTTAAACATAATATCCATTCCTATGTTCGTTATTCTTTTATTGTTTCTAAATATAAAATGTGAAAAAATCATATCCTAGCACAGTCAAGAAAGTAGCCCAGAGAATGGCCTATAGTCCTATGGAACCTATTGAAAAACGT
>CAMUFS010000379.1 GCA_947088195.1 uncultured Clostridia bacterium | reverse complement strand
CTCATTTCTATATATTATACACAGATAAGCCGTCGTTCTCTCTATTTTATGATTTCATTGCATCCTTCATGTTCTATATTGCCCTATCATTTTACCTGAAAACCACATTTTATTCAAGTGCTTTCGTATAAAGACCATTTCGCTGGGAATACTCCGGCTATAACAAACTATTATGCAGGAGGTTATTATGAATCTTCAATATCCATATTCTTATCGGCGTTTTACCAGACACAAAAAAACAATTCAGAATATTGCTATGCTCAGTCTTTCTATCCTTATTTGGGTTTTATGTGGCATCTACCTACTTCTTGTGCGGGAAGAACACACACTTGCCATGCAACAGAACCTTGCGGAGCAGGTGGTCCGCTTCCATGTTCTTGCTGACAGCAACAGCGCTGCCGATCAAGCCCTAAAATTATTAGTCAAAAATGCGGTGCTAGAATATATGTCTGAACCCCTCACACGATGTGACACGGCTGAGGAGGCGCTTCAGATGCTGGAAACTCACACCCCTGATATTATCCGCGTAGCCAGATCTGTTATTGAAGAAAATGGCTATTCCTATCCTGTGAGAGCAGGTATTAAAGAACTGTATTTTCCAGTAAAATCCTATGGAGATGTCACACTTCCCGCCGGTGATTATACAGCTTATCAGATTATTATCGGTGAAGGGAAAGGCAATAACTGGTGGTGTGTTCTCTATCCACCGCTCTGTTTTATTGATGTCACACATGGCATTGTGCCAGAGGAATCCAAAGAACAGCTTCGCACGGTGTTGTCAGAAGATGAATATCTTGCCATAACAGGCGAAGGGAATGAAAGCCTGCTCTTTGACGAGACAGAAAATCCTCACAAGGTTTATCTCCGATTCCGCATATTGCGCTTTCTAAATCCAGAATCCTCTGGTACATAGAAAACGATTAACTCTTAATCCTTTTTGATACGACTGATTCTTGATTATCAATATGCTTGCGGCTTGCTTCCTTTGCTGCCTCAATATCATGATTTTTAATTCGACGAATGATCTCTGCGTGCTCCTCTGCAAGTGTACCGCGTTTATCCTCATCACGGATATATTCCATGCGATAACGGTACATTTGCTCCCGCAGATTACTTAAAAGCTGAATTAACCGCTCATTTTTGGTTCCCATATAAATCATCTCATGAAAATGCACATCCATCTCAGCAATTTTTGTCACATCTTCACTTTGAAGCTCTAATTTAAATTCCTCTAGCTGTTTTTCTGTCTCCGCGATCTCTTCTTCTGTCATTCTCTGACAGGCAAGCTCTGCCGCGAGCTCCTCCAACGCCTTGCGCACCTCAAGCACATCTCTCAAGCTCTTTTCCGTGATACTTGATACCTCTGCACCCTTTCTTGGAACCATGACAACCAAACCTTCCAGCTCCAACTTACGGATAGCCTCCCTGACCGGGGTACGACTAACCCCAAGTCGCCCAGCAAGCTGTATCTCCATCAATCTCTCCCCCGGTTTTAATTCTCCCTTAAGAATCGCTTGTCTTAACGTATTAAATACAACATCCCTCAGTGGCAGATAATCGTCAATCACCGCCTTTAACTCCCCCTGCATATCTTTTTCCATGCTCTATTTCCCTCCTTGGCGCAGGAACTGTAGTGTAAACCAGCTTTGCAAGCCCTGATTTTTTCATTGCTGCCGCTGCCGCCCTGCAATTTTCCTCTCTCTCATATAGCCCAAACACAGTAGGACCGCTGCCGCTCATCAACGCATTTATCGCCCCGTGCTCCTTCATAAAATTTTTAATCTCCTCAATAATCGGATACGTTGGAATTGTCACCGTCTCCAATACATTTTCCATCCGATCTGCAATTCCAAAAAGATCTTGATTTTCAATCGCCTTCCTCATACCATCAATATCAGGATGATACGGCAGCTCCTCCACTCTAAGCTTTTCATAAACCATGCGCGTTGACACACTGACAGCCGGCTTTGCAATTAAAATCCAACAATCTGGCATCGTTCTAAGCTCACAAAGCTTTTCTCCGATTCCCTCCGATAATGCCGTTCCGCGAAGGATACAATATGGCACATCTGCCCCTAACTTCACACCACGTTCCATCAACTGTTGTGTTGTAAGCCCAAGGGAAAATAATCTGTTAATTCCATACAAAACAGCCGCCGCATCGCTGCTTCCCCCTGCCATTCCTGCCGCCACTGGAATATGCTTCTTTAAATTAATCATAATGCCGCGGCGAAGCTTAAACTCTTGAAGAAGCAGCTTGGCCGCTTTATAAGCTAGATTATCTTCATTCACTGGAAGATAGGTCAGGTTTGTTTCCAGACGTATGCCGGGACGCTCCAAAATAACAAGCTCTAATGTATCATATAAACTCACGGTTTGCATAATCATGCGAACCTCATGATAGCCATCCTCTCTCTTTCTAATTACATCCAACCCTAAATTAATCTTCCCATAAGCCTTCAAATTCAGTTTTCTCAACATAATTTCAGCCTTAACCTTTACTTGTATTTTGTATACAAGTTTATTATAACATATTATGTATACTTTGTCCATGAAAGCCAACTATGTTACCTATATCTTTATACAATTAAATCAAGTATATGATGTATGGTTGTATTATCTTTAAGTATACTTTATACGAAATATTTTTATAGGTTATTTATAGCTATGGATTGACGAGTCATATTTAAGAAGGGTCCGCCCAGAGAATTGGCTATAGTCCTCTGTCACCCCGCTCCCGCTTA
>CAMUFS010000378.1 GCA_947088195.1 uncultured Clostridia bacterium | reverse complement strand
AAATCCAACGACATATGCACGACATCTTCTGTCTCTTTCATCATCTGACTTTCTGCAATCCATAGCGCGGTTTTAGCAACCGTTACGGCAAAATCATTGATCTCGATACCGTAAAATTGTCCAATGGATACCCGAATAGGATTTCCAAAATCCATTACGATCTGCCCTTTATGGATCAGGGATATTGCTTCATTTTCCAGTCGACGCAAAGAGATGTATGTTTCCGTCAGAAAATTGCCCGAACCGCAGGCGGGATCGGTTGCCGTTACTAAAATGATACAATGTAACTTTTTCACATCTGTACTGTGGTAACGATGAACACGCACCGGGTGCAAATGCACCCCATCTTAACCAAAGAGTATGCGAATCTGCGATAAATATTTTGTTGTCTCACTATAGCTACAGTCACTTGCTTTGTTCTCCATCCCAAATATCAGTCTATCTGACCGCTCTCGAATACCACTATATATCCAGCAGAAAACTCCTCAAAATATCTATCGACCATGAAACAGGTATCTTTTAAGTCATCATATAATTGTCCTTTAACGTAAGCGTCCCTCGCCTCTGGCTTTTCAAGCAGAACCCACTTAATCTGCTTATACGAATATTTGGCAAACGCTATCCACTGAGGATAATTGATTGCCATTGGATTCTTAGAAAAATATACTTTACCTGCATTTATCGCCGTTGCACCTGAATGGGCAATAAACAGCATGGTTGCCAACTTTGGATGCTTTTCTCGGTTTATTGAAGATGGTATGCTCTCCGATATCTTGTGTCCCTCCTTAATACGCTTAATAGCATAGCCAAGCCTTACAATCACTTCTACAAGCATTACTGGGATGGATAATGAACAGAAGTGTATAAAATCATACCCCTCGTAATACATCCCCTGCACGATTTCAGCAATCGTCTGCTCTTCTTCACCAATACTTCCAAACTGAAGCAGACTAAACAGCCCCATCAGCGGAGCTGGAAGTCCCATCGATGTTGTAATGTCAGATTTTAAATGCATTATCTGCTTTGCCAAAGCAGCAAATATATCGCTTTCTCTCCTGTCAGCATAATTTTCCATCACTTGTGAAACAATCTTCCCGGTTTTATCAATGGTGGTCATGCGACCTGTTAAGATATCAAAAACTCCCACGACAAATCCAAGCAGCGGATCATGTCCAAGCGACAACAGACGGTGATAATATGCGGATAGTCCTGTAACATATTCTGTTGTGTGTCGGTTATCCTGGGCATCAAAGGGAACTTTACTGGCTTTGGAGTTTGCAATTTTCTCCATCTCCTCTGGAGGAAAAATTTTGTCAAATCTATCCCGAATATAGTTAGACAGCGGACCCGCCTCTAAACCTCCATAGCCTCTCTGCGGTATTCCAACCAACAGAATATCAACGGCACCACCTACAATTCCCGCCAATGCAGAAATCGCTATGTCATATCGATCTAAATAGTGAAGCTGATTATATTCTTTATTCAAGAGCCGTATAGCTTCGTGGTTGCCCTTAAGCTCCTTTTGTGTAAATAAATCTTCCAAAGCATTATTGTTCCCACAGGAAGTCTGGGCTTTCGCAACCAGCTGATTCCAAGATGGAATCAGCATGACCTTCTTTTCCTGAGCTGGCTTTGCTGCCTTTATACACTGCGGGATCTGCTTTAGCTATCGAGGCATCCATTTCTTTCAAGTTGGGAAATGATATTCCAGCCAGTTCCTTTTCATGATATGCAAGTACATTATTTATCTGCTGTTCAGTTTTGGAATATTTATACCTGCCCATCCGAACCATTCTCCCTTCTGCTGTTCAGCAAGGCATCCAGCATTTCCTTATAATATGTCTGACGCTCATTACAAATATCAGCCCGTGTTTTTAAGGCCTTAATTTCACCATCCTGTCTGAGTATTGCCTCTTGGTAAAGGCGGTCTTTTTCTTTCTGTTCACCCTTCTGCGCCTCTTCCCATATAGCAAAACCTATGATGGGAAAAACCGCAACAGAAAGACTGATTATAATCCCTGTATTTTTACCTCTGCCAAAAATACATCCGATAGCCTCCATTGCATCCATCACTTGGTTGCCTTTTATATCAGCAAATTTATTTATTGCTTTTGTATCCAACCGCACCGCATACTCCTTTCTAAGCCACACCTAGGTCGGCTTTTAAGTCGTCAATAGCCCGTGCCAACAGAATATTCAGGCTCTGGAGATAATCAAGCCTTTCTTTGTCTGCCTCTGCTTCGTCTTTCAGCGCTTTTATAATAGCCTGATGCTTTGCCAAAGCTTCTTTATATAGACGTTCTTTTTCCTGATGAAGCTGCTTGTTTTTCAAATGTGACGCAAGTCCGACTCCACCTGCTGCAAGGACAGCTACTGGTGCTGCAAGGACAAAAACTCCGGCAACCATGCCGCCACCGACAAGACTGCCTGCCGCTGCCAATCCAGATGTAATACCCGCAGCAGACAATCCGACGACAGAGCCTAAACCATACAATGCTGCAAATGATCCAATCCCGCCAATACCCGCACCCAATGCCCCCATCAAGACTTCCGGAATAGCGCTTTCTCTGATGGTGCGGGATTTGTCACTTACCGCTGCTGCCGCCTCATTCACAACATTAACCACTTGCTGAAGGGCTTCAACCGATTGGAATTTCATCTCTTTCTTTTTCTTTACGTATTCTCCCATGCAAAAGTTCTCCTATTTTTTCTTATCAAATATTGTTTTGAGCAGCCATGCGCTTGTTGCTCCACC
>CAMUFS010000377.1 GCA_947088195.1 uncultured Clostridia bacterium | reverse complement strand
TCCCTTATTTGGCTCCTCCACACCACCGTTAAAGAAGAAGGTAACATGGGCATATTTTTCTGTCTCGGCAATCCTTGCCTGTGTCTTATGATTTGCGGCAAGAAATTCTCCAAATGTATTGGTGATGGACACTTTATGAAATGCGATCTCCTTGTTTGGTATTGTGACATCGTATTCTGTAAAGCAGATATAGGTGAGATCCATACGTTTTTCTCTTGGAAATCCCTCGAAAGCATCATCGCAGAAGGCTCTTGTGATCTCTCTTGCACGGTCTGGCCTAAAGTTAAAGAAAATAACAGAATCTTTGTCCTTGATGCGTCCAACTGGCTCCCCATTTCTCTTTACAACCGCTGGTATTACAAACTCATCCGTTTTCTCATTATCGTAGGACTTCTGGATGGCAGATACCCCATCCTCCGCTTCATTGCCTTCTCCATATACAAGAGCACGATATGCTTTCTCCACACGATCCCAGCGATTGTCTCTGTCCATAGCATAATAGCGCCCCATCACAGAAACAATCTCACCTGTGCCAATCTCTGCCATCTTCTTTGTCAGTTCTTCGGCAAAACCTTTGCCAGAGGTAGGTGCTGTGTCACGCCCATCCAAAAAGCAGTGCACATAGACTTTTTCAAGTCCATGTCTTTTTGCCAACTCCAACAAAGCATATAGATGTGTGTTGTGGCTGTGCACGCCACCATCGGAGAGCAGACCAAACATATGAAGCGCAGAGTTATTTTTTTTGCAGTTTTCTACCGCCTGCAATAATGCTTTGTTCTCAAAAAATACACCATCCTGAATTTCTTTTGTGATTCTAGTCAATTCTTGGTATACAATACGCCCGGCACCCATATTGAGATGTCCCACCTCAGAGTTTCCCATCTGTCCTTCTGGAAGCCCCACTGCCATGCCACTCGCATTCCCCTTTACATATGGGCAAGTACTCATTAGCTTATCCATAACAGGGGTGTTTGCCGTTGCGACCGCGTTTCCCTCTTTTTTCTCATTCAATCCATATCCGTCCAAAATCATTAATACGGTAGGTTTTTTGCTCATCTTTTTTTCCTTTCTTTTTATCAAACCGGGAAAATAGCCCGCCTCTATTAGTATTTCGCTAAAAAAGGCGGACTCTGCAACTACTTGTTATAGTTTACAATTTTTCCAAAATCTGGCTTTAAGGACGCACCGCCCACTAAGCCGCCGTCAATATCAGGCTGTGCAAATAATTCTGGTGCACTGCCTGCGGATACACTTCCGCCGTACTGGATGCGGATTGCGTCAGCCGTTGCCTTATCATAAAGCTCTGCGATGCAGTCACGGATCGCCTTACATACCTCCTGTGCCTGCTCTGTAGTAGCAACCTTACCTGTGCCGATTGCCCAGATTGGCTCATAGGCAATAACTGCTGTCTTTGCCTGATCTGCGCTGACATTAAGAAAAGCAATCTTAATCTGCTGGCGAATCCAGTCAATCGTGATTCCTTGCTCTCTCTGTGTCAAAGATTCTCCACAGCAGATAATCGGTGTAAGATTATGCTCAAATGCCTTCAGCACTTTTTTGTTTACCGTCTCATCTGTCTCAGCAAAATATTCTCTTCTCTCAGAATGTCCAATAATCACATATTTTACTCCCGCGTCGGTAAGCATATTAGGAGAAATCTCACCGGTATAGGCGCCCTTCTCCTCAAAATACATATTCTCTGCACCAACAGCGATATTGCTGCCCTTGGCAGCCTCCACCACTGGAATAATATCGATCGCTGGAACACAGAACACCACATCTGCATCCTCTGTCACCACTAATGGTTTTAACTCCTCCACTAACTTAACCGCCTCACTGGGAGTCATATTCATCTTCCAGTTTCCGGCAATAATCTTCTTTCTTGCCATAAATGATTCTCCTTCTCTGTCGGATACTTTATTTGCCCTGTGCCGCAGCTACACCCGGAAGCTCCTTGCCCTCCAGATATTCCAAAGAAGCACCGCCGCCTGTAGAAATATGTGTCATCTTATCTGCAAAGCCAAGGCGCTTTACTGCATTGACAGAATCACCGCCGCCAACTACAGTGGTAGCATCCTTAAGATCTGCAACTGCACGGCATACCTCCAATGTGCCTTCGGCAAAATTCTCAAATTCAAATACGCCCATCGGACCATTCCACACAACCGTCTTGGCATCCTTCAATGCATCTTTGTAGAGTGCGATTGTCTTTGGTCCAATATCAAAGCCTGACCAGCCAGCCTCGATCGCATCTACTACCTTTTTCTCTGTATCATTTTTAAATTCTTTTCCAACTACATGATCCACAGGAAGCAAAAGCTTCACGCCCTTCTCCTCTGCCTTCTTTACCATCTCAAGCGCATACTCAAGCTTGTCAGCCTCCAATAAGGAATTGCCAACCTCCTGTCCCTGTGCCTTTAAGAATGTGTAAGCCATGCCGCCGCCGATAATCAAAGTATCTACCTTCTCAAGCAGATTATTGATCACATTGATCTTATCAGAAACCTTTGCACCGCCCAAAATAGCGACAAATGGACGAACAGGATTCTCCACAGCATCACCCAAGAACTTAATTTCCTTCTCCATCAGATAACCGACAACACTTTCCTTGGTAAGCTTTGCCACACCTACATTGGAGCAATGTGCTCTGTGTGCTGTTCCAAATGCATCATTTACAAAAATTTCATTGTCGCAGAGTGCCGCAAGCTCTTTTGCATAATTCTCTGCCTTCTCATCCTTGCCGTACTTCGTCTCCTCCACTCTGTAGCGAGT
>CAMUFS010000376.1 GCA_947088195.1 uncultured Clostridia bacterium | reverse complement strand
GATCGATGCGACGCAGGGAAGAAAGACAAAGTCTGTTATTGTGGCAGAAGGATATATTATATTGTCTGCTCTTTTGCCAGATACGATCGCGGATAGGTTTCCGGGTAGAAAAATGGGGGAAGAATCATGAAGGAAAGAGGAATTTTAACAGTAGTTTCTGGTTTTGCCGGCTCAGGAAAGGGAACACTAATGAGAGAGCTGACGAGCAGATATGACAATTATGCGCTGTCTGTGTCCGCAACAACAAGAAATCCGAGACCGGGGGAAGAAGAGGGAAGAGAATATTTTTTTAAATCCGTTGAGGAATTTGAGAACATGATAGCAGCGGATGCTTTTATCGAGTACGCACAGTATGTCAATCATTATTATGGAACGCCTAGAGAATATGTGGAAACACAGCTAAAGAACGGCAAAGATGTGATTCTTGAGATTGAGATTCAGGGCGCCCTTCAGGTAAAGAAGAAATTCCCTGAGACATTACTCTTATTTGTCACACCTCCTTCAGTGGAGATCCTTAAGAAACGCTTGGTGGGAAGAGGGACAGAAACCATGGCTGTGATAGAGGCAAGACTGTTGCGCGCTGCCGAGGAAGCAGAGGGGATAGATTCCTATGATTATCTAATTATCAATGACAAGATTGAGGAATGTGTGGAAACCATGCATGAGATTATTAAAAATGAGCATGTGAGGGCGTTCCGCAATGTTGACTTTATTAACAATATGAAAGAAGGGCTTAGATCCCTGTCGAAAGGAGTATAGATATGTTACATCCATCCTACACAGATTTAATGGAAGTTGTGAACAGTGAGGTAGAGCAGGGCGAGCAGCCAGTGGTGCAGAGCCGATATTCGATTGTGCTTGCCACAGCAAAAAGAGCTAGGCAGATTATTGCCGGCGAGGACCCATTGGTGCCAGATAAGGGAAATACCAAGCCTTTGTCACTTGCTATTGATGAGCTTTATAAAAGCAAGGTAAAGATTGTCGGGGACGAATCAGATATTGTGGAAGATTAAGAAAACAGGTGCCGTGGAGAATACCACGGCGCTTGTCCATTTAGAAGGGAAGAAAATAGTATGAAAGAAGCAGCATTAATATTGGAAGGCGGCGCTGTCAGAGGCGTGTTTACCTCCGGTGTGTTAGATTATCTGATGGAGAGGGAGCTTACCTTTTCCTATGTGGTTGGTGTGTCAGCAGGTGCGTGCAATGCCGTTGACTATGTATCATGGCAGCCGGGGCGTACAAGAGATTGTATGATACCAAAGGACAAAGAGTACGATTTCCACAACCGAAAAAACATGTTGCGCAGAAAAAGTTTATTTGACATGGATATGATATTTGATATTTATCCAAATCAGGTATATCCATTTGATTATGACACATATTTTCAATCTCCCACTCTATGTGAGGTGACAGTGACAAATTGTCTGACAGGAAAAGCGGAATATCTGTCAGAAAGAACAGATAGACAGCGACTTATGCAGATGTGCCGCGCCTCAAGCAGCTTACCCTTGGTGTCACCTATGGTCTATATTGATGGTACACCATATCTGGATGGTGGACTGAGTGATTCGGTTCCAATTCGCCATACCATCACGGAAGGCTATAAGAAAAATGTGGTGATTCTTACCAGAAATGCAGGGTATAGAAAGAGTCTCTCAAAAAAAACAAAGAAAATATATATCGCTGCATACCGCAAATATCCTGAGTTAGTGAAGGCAATCTATTACCGCGCCGAAAAATATAACCGCACTATGGAATATATTGAATATCTGGAAGAAAAAGGAAGAATCTTTGTTCTTCGCCCCAGTGTGCCGGCCATATCCAAGTTAGAAACAGATGAGGGAAGGTTGACAGAATTTTACCAGCATGGCTATGACAGAATGAAGGAAGAATATGATAGACTTATGGAATATTTGGAGCAGGAAATGTGATGAAAATAACATATATAAATCATAGCTGTTTTTTGGTTGAATTAGAGAACTGTCTGTTATTATTTGACTATTATAGTGAAGGATTATCAGGAGATGGTCCTGTTCCGGGAATTGACAAGCTACCCGATAAAGAGCTCTATGTATTTGTGAGTCATAAGCATCCCGATCATTTTGACAAAAAAGTGTTTGAATTGGAGAATTTTCATAATGTTTCCTGTTATCTTATCTCGAAGGATGCGAAGATGAACCAAAACTATATAAGAAAAAAAGGAATTCTAGAAAGTGCATGGGAGAAAATGCGTTTTGTCGGAAAAAGTGAACAGATTGAGATGGATTCAGGGATAACGGTGATGACGCTTGCGTCCACGGACAGAGGAGTGGCATTTTTGGTAAAAGCAGAAGGACACACCATATATCATGCAGGAGATCTGAACTGGTGGAGCTGGGAGGGAGAGACAGAGGAATGTGAGAGGGATATGGAGAGACGATTTAAGCAAGAGATTGGAAAGCTTGCTGGAATGAACGTAGATGTGGCATTTCTTCCATTGGATCCCCGGCAGAAGGATAGATTTTATTGGGGATTTGACTATTTTATGAAACATGTCGAAGTTAAAACAGCATATCCCATGCATTTTTGGGGTGATAAATCTGTAATTGAAAAACTTAGAAAGATGGATGTATCAAAAGAATATAGAGATAAGATAGTAGTATTATAATAGATAATGGATGTTTTGAAAAAGGTCTGCTATGTTTTGTATAATCATTTTCGAAAGAGGTCCGCAGAACCAAAGCATTGGTATCCTCCGTCACCGCGCTCCCGCTTAGTTCAAAACGTAGCGGACGCTAA
>CAMUFS010000375.1 GCA_947088195.1 uncultured Clostridia bacterium | reverse complement strand
ATGATATGTCAGTTGCTGTTATTAAAATGGTGACAGATAGCATAGACGCTTTTGTGAAAAAGGATGTACAGATGGCGAGAGCTGTGATAGAGTATGATGATGTGGTGGATGCTTTTTTTGATAAGGTGAAGAAAATGTTGATTGATCTGTTTAGCAAACCTGAGACGGACGGGGAATATGCAATCGATCTTTTGATGATTGCAAAATATTTTGAACGTATCGGGGATCATGCAGTCAATATAGCAAAGTGGGTGTTGTTTTCTCTTACAGGGAACAAGGAAGGATAGATGCTTACAGAAAAGGAGAAGGCATATATGATTTTTTGCGTTGAGGATGACAGCAGTATTCGTGATTTAATGTTATATACGTTAAATTCTGCCGGATTTGAAGCAAAAGGGTTTCCAGATGGCAAAAGCTTTTTTGATGTACTACAGGCAGAAAAACCGCAGCTTATTATGCTTGATATTATGCTTCCCGGTGAAGATGGTATTGCCATTTTGAAAAAACTGCGCACACAGCCAGAAACAAAAGAGATACCTGTTATAATGGCAACGGCCAAAGGAACAGAATATGATAAAGTGATCGGTCTTGATTTGGGAGCGGATGATTACCTTGCAAAGCCATTTGGCATGATGGAGATGATTTCCCGTGTGAAGGCAGTGTTGCGCCGCACAAGTCCTGCTAAGACAGAAAAATATATAAGGATTGGGAAATTAGAATTAAATTTAGAAACATATGTTGTAATTGAAAATGGAGAACGAGTTCAGCTTACGCTGAAGGAATATAAGCTGCTCCGCACTTTTATGGAAAATCCTGAACGAGTATTTACCCGTGACCAGCTTTTGGAGATTGTGTGGGGCATGGATTATGTGGGAGAAACACGAACGGTAGATGTTCACGTTGGCACACTTCGAATGAAATTGGGAGAATGTGGAGATTATATTGAGACGGTGCGGGGTGTTGGGTACCGAATGGAGGCGAGATAATGACAAAACGTATTTTTCGTTCCATCTGTCTGGTTGCACTGATCGTTTTTTTGGCGTCTGTTATTTTGATAATGGGCGTATTGTATGAATACTTTTCCAATGTGGAGCAAACACAGCTTAAAATACAGACCAACCTTGCCGCGCAGGGCGTCACTAATGAAGGAATTGAATATTTTCGTGACTTGGAAGTCACGGATTATCGCATTTCGTGGATTGACACAGAGGGTAATGTTCTTTATGACAGTAAATCAGATACTGCGGAGATGGAAAATCATTTGGAACGCGAGGAAGTACAGCAGGCACTCTTGAAAGGGTATGGGGTGAGCAGGCGATATTCCAACACTTTGATGGAACGTTCCTTTTATTCTGCGCAGAAACTTAAGGATGGCACAATTCTGCGACTTTCCATATCGCAAAATTCTATATGGATACTTCTTCTGGGGATGGCGCAGCCAATCGGCATTATTTTTGCGATCGCTTTTATTTTGTCGATTGTATTAGCTATTCGAGTTTCAAAAAAAATTGTAAAACCATTAAACGAGATTGATTTAGATAATCCGCTGTCCAATGAGGGGTATGATGAGCTTTCGCCTTTTTTGCGGCGCATTGACAGCCAGCAGAAGCAGCTACTTGAACAAAGGATGGAGCTTGTTCAAAAAGGAAATGAATTAGATACAATTATCGGAAGTATGAATGAGGGCATGATTCTTTTAAATCCAAAAGGAAAAATAATTAGCATTAATCCGGCTGCAAAAAGACTTTTAGATGCCAGTGAAGATTGTATCGGCGCAGATATGCTGTCTCTAAGCCGAGATCTTGAGCTTCAGAAAATTCTATCAGATGCCATACAAGGAAAACAGGGTGAAAGAATTATTCCATTGCACGGAGAAAGCTATCAGGTTGACGCCAATCCAATCACTTCCGAAAATGCCGTAAAAGGAACAGCATTGTTCTTTTTTAATGTGACAGAAAAAGAGAAAGCAGAACAAATACGCCGTGAATTTACTGCAAATGTATCTCATGAGCTGAAAACACCACTTCATTCTATTTCAGGTTATGCAGAGCTTTTAAAAAATGATATGGTAAAAGAAATTGACAGGATACCATTTGCAGGAAAGATTTATGATGAAGCACAGCGCATGATACGACTTGTGGAGGATATTATCAGTCTTTCACATCTCGACGAAGGTGCAAAGGATATGCAGTATGAGGATATTGATCTTTATGAATTAGCCAAGGAAGCAGCACAGAGCCTAGAGCAAGAGGCAAAGACAGCTTGTGTTACATTAGAGGTTTCTGGTGTGCATACTATGCTTTCTGGTATAGCACGGCTTTTATATAGTATTATCTATAATCTTTGTGACAATGCAATTAAGTACAATCGAAAAAATGGAAAAGTAATAATAACAGTAGAAAATAGAGATACCAATGTGGTCTTATCGGTAATGGATACAGGGATCGGAATTGCATCGGAACATCAGGAACGCATTTTTGAGCGTTTCTACCGAGTGGACAAAAGCCATTCCAAAGCAGTAGGCGGGACGGGGCTTGGTCTTTCTATTGTAAAACACGCTGCTAAAATTCATTATGCTAAAATAGAGATAAAAAGTATAGTTGGAAAAGGTACTACTGTAGTTGTGACATTTCCAAAATCATGATAAGATTCTTTTCTCCGGGTTTGTTTCTTTTGTTGCAATAAATCCTTATTATAGAAGAATCATGTTCGAGACAGGTCCACCCAGAGAATGGCCTATAGTCCTCTGTCACCGCGCTCCCGCTTAGTTCAAAACGTAGCGGACGCTA
>CAMUFS010000374.1 GCA_947088195.1 uncultured Clostridia bacterium | reverse complement strand
AAGAAAACGCCAAAGAACATACCAAGCCTTACCGAAAAAGTAGCCCAGAGAATTGCCTATGGTCCTATGGAACCTATTGAAAAACGTCGGCGCTTAGCGAGGTATCTCACGAGCTTAGCGTCCGCTACGTTTTGAACTAAGCGGGAGCGGGGTGACAGAGGACTATAGGCCATTCTCTGGGTGGACCTGTCTAGAATATGATTCACCACCCTACAATTACAAATAACCTAAAAAATATTTCGTATAAAGTATACTTTTTTTCAATAAATCATTCGCTTGCTCTAACATCTCTTGAC
Source organism: uncultured Clostridia bacterium (assembly GCA_947088195.1). Classification (GTDB taxonomy): domain Bacteria; phylum Bacillota; class Clostridia; order Lachnospirales; family Lachnospiraceae; genus RGIG8607. The sequence continues at coordinate 2,494 of CAMUFS010000374.1, read as the reverse complement.
AGTTTTTCTATCTTGTATTATAATATCATTTAACAATATCATATAACGATATTATATCCAGAACCTCAGAATAACTGCTTAAAACCGCTAGGGAGTTGATCCGTTATGCCAAAAAAATCATTGGCAAATCTTACAGAATCTATGTTTTATGTTCTAATGGCATTTTACACCAAACCGCTCTGCGGCATTGAAGTAATTGAGCTTATTGAACAGAAAACAGCCGGCAGAGTAAAGCTTGGACCAGCCACGCTCTACACCATTCTGGCTAAATTCGAAAAAGTACATTATATTATAGAAATTGACATCGACGGCAGAAAACGTACCTATCAGATCACAGAAAAAGGTCGCACAGCCTATCAAGAAGAAGTTATGCGACTAAAGCAATGTATCTGTGATGCATATCAAGAAGGAGGAGAAAACGATGAACATCTATCGCTTGGCGCCATGTCCCGCCTATGACATTGAAGGAACCGAGAGTTGGCTGGAAAACATGGCAACAGAAGGCTTGATCCTTGACAGCTTTCTGTCCAATCTTGCCATATTTCACAAAGACTCCCCCTGCTTTGTCCGCTATCGTCTCGATGTTGCCCTAAAGGGAACAAGTATTTTTTCTCAAAATGGAGGTATTCCCGATACAGAAATTATCTCTCTTAATAAATCCTACGGATGGAGCTATATCACAAATCGCGGCGCATTTCATATCTATGCTTCCCATAACAAGGATGATAGAGAGCTTCATACAGACTCTCCCATTCAGGCCACCACACTTGATCTGGTACGGAGACAGGAACGCAATAGTTTATTTTGTGTTCTTTTCTGGATTTTACTATATCCTATCCTTGCAATAGGAGGTTTTTTTCCTGTTCTCACTGCTATCTCACTTGGCTCTTTCCGGTTTCTATTTGGTATTCTTTTAGCTTTATGGGCATTTCTCCGCTCCTTAAAAAAAGTAATTTTCCTGAGAAACCTAAGAAATCGTCTGGCACAGGGGGAAAGACCTAATCATCATAAAAATTGGAAAAAACATGCACACCTTCGTCAACTTTTCTCCCTCGCTTTTCCAGCCTTGTGCCTGATATGGGGACTTTCCTTTCTCTCTCTGCTTTATAAACAACAGCCCGGCATACCTATGGAACAGTACACACAGCCACTTCCCTTTGCCACACTTGCTAATCTCTGCTCGGAAGGCAACTATAATTCCAATGATTTTCTTAATACTAACACAATAAAAACCAGCTCTGACTGGTTTGCCCCTGTCAGCATCTCCCTTCGTGAAAATGGCACCGTGCAGCTTGCAAATGGCAATTTTTTACAAGGCGGGCTTCTTATTCATTATTATGAGATGCGATCCCCCTATCTTGCAATGGAGCTTGCCAAAGAATATAAAAACTATGATAAAAAGAAAAATAAAAAATATTTTACTGAGCTTATCCTTCCCACGCTTCCCACAGATTATGCTATTGCTTATCAAAGCCCTTTTCCTACACTGCTTTTAGTCCAAGGAAGCAAAATTATGCGGCTAACCTTCTATCAAACCTCCGATACCTACACCATGCCGCTTGAAGAATGGGCAACGATAGCTGCTAATTATTTTATTTATTCTCAACAATAAATAACATGAAACATACGAAAGGAGTCTCGTTATGAACGATACGCAAAAAATCGAGCTTTTTGAAAAATATCCAATTCCAAAAGCCGTGATGACTATGGCAATTCCAACCATTATAAGTTCACTTGTTATGGTAATTTACAATCTTGCCGACACTTATTTTGTCGGAATATTAAATGATCCAATACAAAATGCCGCCGTAACTCTTGCTGCTCCAGTGCTGCTTGCATTTAATGCGGTCAATAACCTCTTTGGTGTGGGAAGTTCCAGCATGATGAGTCGAGCTCTGGGTAAAAAAGAATATGATACCGTGCGCAGCAGTTCAGCTTTTGGCTTTTATTGTGCGCTTCTATGTGGTGTTCTCTTTTCCCTTTTGTACACCGCTTTTCGCCATCCCCTTATCAATATCTTGGGAGCGGATGCACAAACCTATACTGCCACAGGGGAATATCTAAAATGGACTGTAACCTATGGCGCTGCCCCTGCCATCCTCAATGTTGTGCTTGCCTATCTGGTACGTTCTGAGGGAGCATCTCTTCATGCAAGTGTGGGCACTATGAGTGGATGTCTGTTAAACATTATACTAGACCCTATTTTTATTCTGCCATGGGGATTAAACCTTGGCGCAGCAGGTGCCGGACTTGCAACCTTTCTCTCCAACTGTGTTGCATGTTTATACTTTTTTGTCCTATTATTTGTAAAAAGGAAAAGTACCTATGTCTGCATTAATCCCACCATGCTTCGGCTAAATAAAGCCATTATCATCGGTGTATGTGGTGTTGGCATCCCTGCAGCCATCCAAAATCTATTGAATGTCACGGGAATGACCGTGCTCAATAATTTTACATCCTCCTTTGGCTCAGACGCTGTAGCGGCAATGGGAAT
>CAMUFS010000373.1 GCA_947088195.1 uncultured Clostridia bacterium | reverse complement strand
TTTCCCTACACGACGCTCTTCCGATCTTCCTCCTACACACAATTTCTCATATAACAAGCCAAATCATCACAAGTTTTTCTCATATCTGTTGAAAGCAGTCCCTCCATAAATTCTGCATGGGTGCCACCTTCTCCTTCAAAAACATCTGTTGCCATAAAATTTCCATCTCCTAGCATATCCCACGTAAAAATATATCCAGCCGAAGGTTCATCAATTCGTGGACTTGGTGTTGTGTAGGAAAGTAACGCTCCATCTGGCTCACAGATAAACTGCATATCATCCTCTTGCCCTTCCTCTGCTGCATTGTAAGTTGCATACAACACTTTCACCTCATCTACTCCAAACAGCTCCGCCAACACTCTCTCATTTACTTGTGCAGGATTTGCCGTGCTCCCTGTATACTTTACTCTCTCCAGCAAATCAGGATGTTCCTTTAAAGCAAGAAAAGCATCATATCCCAAGGTCAATTTATTGGGCATCCTTCTTCCATCCAGCCTAATCTGCCTCTTACGGGCATCCATAAATTTGATAGGATCGGAATTTGCATCAGAAAACTTAATAAACTGATTTCCACTAGGCGTCACGCCTGCTCCCGATACAATTCCCTCAAATTCATTCTCCCAAATGCCTGTTTTAAAAAATTGATTGGCAAATAAAATATCGAGATGAAGTAACAACTGATCTGTGACAAACCGATTCTTCGCTCTCTTCGGATCAATGGAAGGAGGCACATTCGCGCGCTGATAATTCTGTGCACCAATCTGATCAATCCCCACAATAATCTGATCAACCATACAATGATACGTCGCATCTGTATATCCCATCTGAGCAGGCAGAACTTTGCCAAACTTTGGCTTCCTCTGCACATTATCTCTCGCCAAATCACCCTTGTTATAAATATAATAATATCCAGTAGAAAAATCTACTAGACAGATGGGAAAAATACTGGTTGCCACATAATCGCTGACATTTGCAAAAAATGCCATGCTCATATTAGTAAGGTAACGATTCGGTTTCCACCCTTTTGCAATACGCGCCTGCAGTTCAGAGGCACTTTCTACTTTTCTTCCTGTACTCATCAATCTTTCCTCCTTATACATTGGCAGCAGGCTTATAACCTGCTTTTATAATCTGGACCTTCATCCATGTACCTGCACCTGATGCATGACTTAGAGCTACTCCCACAATAAAATCACCAGCCTTAGCTGCCACGGCCCTGCCTTCTGCATCTACTGCCAATTCTGTACCAGCAAAAATCTCTTCCCCGGCTATCCACTTACCAATATCCTTAATCTGAAGATCAATATCCATCCCTTTCTCTACTATCTCATCCGTCTCGATAAGGGAAATACCAATCACATGAGTACCTGCTTCTGGCTTAACAACAGCGCCCTCTTTGATAGCAAGTGCAATTCCTCTTGCATTTTCCAGTGTTTCTCCAACAGGTAATACAATAGTTGGACTTTCATTAATATTGGACCCAAAATAAGTTGCCATATCCTATCAATCCTCCTTCTCACATTTCTCAGCCAATGCAGGGTTCGCCAAAAACACTTCATCAAGAGCCTGTGCCTTTGATAAACCTGTCTTTGCTTTCATCAGCTCTACTGCTTTTGCATCTGCTTCTGCCCATGCACTGCCATCCATGCTGCCATGTCCAGATCTTCCAATCTCAACAAATGCACCTGACTTCTCTACTGTAACCACAGCCTGATCCAACACAGCAATCATATCATTATAAGCCGTTCCTCCCGTTGCCCTCAAGCTTTTGAACAAGGGAATTAGTTCATCTTCCTTTTTCCCAATAATTGCATACTTTTTCGCAATCTCTGCAAGTTCTTTGTCTTCTGCCTCTTCACGAAATTTCTTTAATTCTTCCAGCTCCGCTGCTACTGCCGGATTCAGCCCTTTGTAGATATTGTCCGATTCAGCCGTTTGCTGTGTAGATGTTTCCTGTATCTGCACCTGTCCTGACTTTATTACTTCCTGTTCTGTCGATGCCTGTTGCACAGATATTGGCGCCTCTGGCCCTCCATCTTCTACACCATAACGCTTTTCAATACTGCTAAGAAAAGCCTTTTCTGCTTCTGTTAATTTACTCTTGTCAATCCTCATTCCCATCTTCTCTTCATCTCCCTTTTGGTTTTCTTTCTTTACTAATTCTTCTTTCTCATATTCTCCTTCTGATACTGTGCTTCCTCTATCGGCCTTTTCAATGGACTTATTTAATCGTTCCACTGTAGCTCTCATGCTTTCTATATCTGCTTTTGATACCTCTTCCTCCTTCCTAACAATACTAGCTGCATTTCCACTGGACCATTTTATTATAGATTCCTGCACCACTGTATAAAATTCATCAAGACTTTCTTGCATTGCTGCCGCTCCACTGGCACTATCTACCTCTTCATCATTTAGAATAGAGTAAAGAGAAGATTGTAAAGCAAAACAAATATCCCACATTTCATCAGCAATTTTTCGATTATTGACTTCATTAATCTTCTCCTTAAAGCTTATAGAACCACCCTTTTGAATTTCATCTACTGCACTGTCAATCTCCCTTTGATCCATACCAGCCGCTTTTCCAATAAAACCAAACAGCTTTTTCCATATATTTTCAACACCTCTAGTATTGTCTGCCTCTTTGGGCTTCTCCCCTCCGTCTTTACGCTTTATCATTCTAATGTGCGCATCTGGATTCGCACCTTCCTCTACAAAATCCACTTTTTTAATTTTAAGATTTTTGAGTTTTGTTGCCATTACACCATTTCCTTTCCATATCTGGTCCCTTTCTGGATGCCATCTGCATAATTATCCTTTATTATAAATTGTCATTCACCTCTATTCGTTCTGCTTCCCC
>CAMUFS010000372.1 GCA_947088195.1 uncultured Clostridia bacterium | reverse complement strand
TAATCGAAACGACTTCCATTGGGGATATATTAATTATTTTTGTGTTTGCGGAAGATATGATGAGGTTAATTTTGGTAGAGATCTCGAACTGAATCCTGCCTCATTTCTTAGAATAGGACTTCCAAGAAATGATATTTTATATCATGTAAGCAAAGAATTTCAAAAAAAAATTCAGAAGAAGTTGCAGCTTCCCAAAGAAAAAATATACATCCTCTATGCACCGACCTGGCGCGACAGTGAAGACGGAGGTACTTCTTACCAAATTGCCCCACCAATTGACTGGAAAAGATGGAAGGAAGAACTAGGTGAGGATTATATTGTAATGCTCCGAACCCATCCTTATACGACAAAACTGATGAATATTCAATTTGATGATTTTATATTGGATTATACAGATTATCCAGAGGTGAATGATCTCCTGATTGCAGCAGACATTCTTATTTCCGATTACTCCAGTATTAATTTGGATTACTGCATTATGGGAAAGCCAATGATTTGTTTTGGATATGACTACGATGATTATAAAAAAACTCGTGGCTTTTATTATGATCTCGAAGCAGAGATGCCAAATGGCGTTATGAAGACACAGGAGGAAGTGATTCGTCACTTAAAATCTTTTAATTATGAAGCTGATGCAGAAAGAACGATTGCATTTAAGAATCGACATTGTGAATACGGCAACGGAAATGCCACAATTAAATGTATCAATACTGTTTTCGGGACTGATTTTAAGTGACAGATAGAAAGGCTAAATTATATGTTAAATTTTACGGTTGGCCCAGTCATGACCAGTAAAGAAGTATTAGCAATAGGTGCAGAACAGATTCCCTATTTCAGAACTGCTGAATTTTCAGAAATAATGCTGGATAATGAGCAACTTATAAAAAAATTTGCAAAAGCTCCTGGTAATAGCAGGGCTTTATTTATGACCTGTTCAAGTACTGGTTCTATGGAAGCGGCTGTAATGAATTGTTTCAGCAGTAAAGATAAAGTCATTATTATTAATGGCGGAAGTTTTGGCGCAAGATTTGTACAGATATGCAAGATACACGAAATCCCATATACAGAAATAAAACTATATTGTGGGCAAAAACTGACCAAAGAACAATTATATAAACTTGACGGACAAGGTTATACTGGTCTTTTAGTTAATGTAAATGAAACATCGACAGGCGTTTTATATGACACGAAAATGTTAGGAGATTTCTGTCGAAAAAATAGTATATTTGTGACTGTGTATCCTCTTTCCTTGCTGATCCCTTTGAAATGGAAAGCTGTCATGCAAATGTAATGATTACAGGCTCACAAAAGGTATTAGCTTGTCCTCCAGGAATTTCTATAATTATATTCGATGATATTGCTTTAAAACGGATTCAAAGTATTAAAGTAAAATCCATGTATTTTAACTTAAAAGATGCTTTATTAGATATGGAGCGCGGACAGACTCCTTTTACACCAGCAGTAGGAATTCTCCTTCAGATTAATGCAAGGCTGCATGAAATTGAAAAGCAAGGAGGGGCTAATGCAGAGATCCAGCGAGTAGCAGCACAGGCACAGGATTTCAGAGAAAAAATAAAGGCTCTGCCTTTTAAATTTGTTTCTGAAAGTCCAGCAAATGGAGTTACTCCTGTACATCCAATTAATGGTGATGCCTATGAGATATTTTTAAAATTAAAGGAGGAATATAATATTTGGATCTGCCCAAATGGAGGAGAATTAAAAAACAAGATTTTCCGTGTTGGACATATTGGCGCTTTAACTCATGAAGATAATACAATCTTAATTAATGCTCTGTGGGATTTAAAAAGAAGGAATATACTATGATAAATCTTCTTTACCCCCATATCTGCAAAATTGTTACATAAAGCGGAGAATGTAGTGATGAAAAAAGTTATTACCTATGGAACATATGACCTGCTTCATTTCGGTCACATTCGGTTGTTGGAACGGGCAAAAGCGCTAGGCGACTATCTTATTGTTGGAGTAACATCCGATGATTATGATAAAACCAGAGGAAAAATCAACAATAAACAGACCTTAATGGAACGAGTTGCTGCAATAAAAGCAACAAACATTGCAAATGAAGTAATAGCCGAGGAATATGAAGGTCAGAAAATTGATGATATTCGGCGATATAAAATAGATATTTTTACTGTAGGTTCTGACTGGGAGGGGAAATTTGATTATCTTAAAGAATATTGCCAAGTAATTTATCTGCCTCGTACAGAAGGTGTTTCCAGCACAGAAATACGAGCAGAGAAAAACAAACTGATCATAGGGCTGATAGGCGATTCCGAAATGATCTAACAAGTCTTAAAAAGTTCACTACTGAGATGACGTATGTCAATGGGATTCAGGCAGCTTGTTCTAATACTTTTATTGAAGGAATAAAGCAAATTTCAGACTATGAAGAACTGTTGGAACAAGTTGACTCTGTTTATGTTGTTTCTCATCCAAGAGATCATTACAGGCATGTTAAAAGAGCTTTAGAAAAAGGTAAACATGTATTATGCGAAACTCCAATAGTATTGGAATCTGCAAAATGTGAGGAATTATTTTCCATTGCAAAACAAAAAAACTGTATTTTAATGGAAGCAGCAAAAACAGCATATGCAACAGCATTTGAAAGACTTGTACTTGTTGCAAAAACTGGAAAAATTGGTGAAGTACTTGACATTAATGCCACTTGTACAAAAAGAAGAAACCTCCAAAATTATACGGAAGCAGATATTGTAAGAAACTGGAACACAATTACAGAGTGGGGACCCTTGGGATTGCTTCCAATATTTCAAATCCTTGGATGTGATTATAAAGATATTCGCATAGTAAGCCGGCTATTGAAAAATTCTAAAGATTATGATATTTATACAAAGATAGATC
>CAMUFS010000371.1 GCA_947088195.1 uncultured Clostridia bacterium | reverse complement strand
ATTTCAAATAAAATATATGAAATTTTTGTGCAGCCGTCAACGGATACACCAGATAACCCTTTCTTTTTCTCATCATCCCTCTACCTCCCGCATAACTCTTTCTTTGCTTATTTTACAGATAAACTATCAATAAAATCATTAAGAGCACTCTCATATGCTTCCATGTCTTTATAATAGCTCTCCGCGTGAGCAGCACCCTCTATAATCAGCTTTCTTTTAGGCTCATTACAATTTTCATAAATTTTCTCGCACATACTGGCTGGCACAAAACTATCCGCCGAGCCATGAATCATAAGAATGGGCACGGATGATTTTTTCACCTCTCTCGCCGCATTACACTCATCCATCCCATACCCTGCTTTCTTCCGATTGATGTAATCTGAGATCGCAATCACTGGAAACGCTGGAAGATGGTACATGGTATGCAGTACATGGGTAAATACTTCTTTTGGCGAAGTGAAGCCACAATCAGAAATAATCCCCTTTACCTGAGCTGGCAGCTCAAGTCCACTTGTCATCAGCACTGTAGCACCTCCCATTGAGATACCATGCAGCAAAAGCTCTATATCCTCTCCACATTCCTTAATCACCCATTTTATCCATTGAAGTGCGTCCTTCCTGTCAAGGCATCCAAAACCAATATAGGTTCCCTCGCTCTTTCCATGTGCTCTCGCATCTGGCAGAAGCATACCATACCCCCGCTTTAGATAATAATCTGAAAGACCAATAAAATCCTTCATCCCCTCACTGGTATAACCATGAAAACAGATCACTACCTTTTTTGTGTCCGTTCCCGGAAAATAATTTGCACAAAGCTTAAGCCCATCCTCTGACTCGCAAAATACCTCTCTGTGCTCCCTCAAGAGCATTGCTTCTTTCCGCTGTCCTATCAGTGTCATATATTGACCCCAATCTGTCCCTGCCATCTTTATCGTGCGCTCAACCTTGGCATTGTTCCGCATCATAGTTCTGCGGTAAAAATATAACGCCTCCGCGAGCTGAGAGGCTGTCAGCACCCCAGCAACAGCGGCAAGCTTTGTAACCACACGCTTCATACCATTCCTCATTTCTGCACCTTATTTCTTCTTGCTCTCAATCAGATCCTTAAGCTTTAACGCCTTATCAATATTTCCCTCCACTTTCAGTCTTCCTGTAAAAAATGCATTGACGGGATCTAATGTTCCTTCTGCAATCTTTCTAAGGCGCTCTGCCGTACAAGTAAACATAGCATCTCTGTCATAGTACTCATATGGTTCTACAAAAAGCTTGCCATCTTTTACTTCCACATAGAAAATTCCCTCTGCCTCACCGACAATGTTAAACTGATATGCCAGATGCTCTGTCACATGACTCACATCTGCATCCATAAATACACTTTTTACCTCTGCAAAAAATTCCGAATATGTCATATTTCATTCCTCCATTTTCTTAATCTAACCATAAGCTTCTATTCAACCGCAGATCAAAATTCGACCATAAGTCGAAAAAATATTCAACCATAGAATAACACTAATTCGACCAATGGTCAATATATTTTTAAAAAACACTCAAAATTGAATTTTTTATATAAGCATTTATTGGAGCCATTCATAATATAGCTTTATAAAAAGTTGTATACTGATGTTCATTTATCTGCTATAATAACAATGACACGTCTGACAGTGGGTGACACAATATAGTGTGGCAGCAAATTTGTTATATATGCTGCTTTGACAGATTACTTATTTCAGAAAGATGGTGAACCTATTGAATCAAGCGAAATACAACCAGATTTTAGATGCACTCCAAAGCCTGTTAGAAAATAAAGATATACAATCGATCTCTGTCAGCGAGATCGCCCATACCGCAGGTATTGGAAAGGGTAGTATCTATTATTATTTTTCCTCCAAAGAAGCCATTGTGGAAGCACTGATTGAGAGAAATTATGAGAAGCCATTAAAAGCTGCACAAAAGCTGGCAACCCAAACCTCAATCTCCCCCTTTACGCGCATGGCAATGATCTTTCAGGCATGTCGTAATTCCTCTTTTGAACTTTTAAGGGATAATACAGAAGCCACTGGAATCAGTGACAAAGATAGACTTTTGTTACATCAGAAATATCTAAATTATCTGATCACAAAGCTAAAGCCAACGCTGACTAAAATAATAGAACAGGGAATTGAAAATCATGACATATATTTTGATTATCCTTCCGCGCTTGCAGAGATTGTGCTGATTGTGCTCTCGGTCAAGCTGGATAATCTATTGGTTCCCTCCACCCCTGAGGAAACAGAGAAAACCATCCTTGGATTGATCTCCCTGTTAGAAAAAGGAACCGGAAATCCATCCGGTTCACTAAATTTTCTTATTTCATGGTTTGATACCTCCAATGCAGAGACAGATAGCATTATCTGATGGCACATTATCCTATTTGTGCCATTATTGCTTTGCATCATTCTCTAACTGCTGTGCAAGGGAGATGGTCTGCGCCAAAATACTTTTAATAGAGTTAATGCTCTCCATATGATTTTTTGCGACTTCATTGGCATCCTTAATGGAAGTAATGATCACGCTGAGATGCTTGATAATTCCCTGCAGCGTCTTTTTGATCTCCTCCGCGGAGTTTCCGCTGTCCTTTGCAAGCTTGCCCATCTCTGTGGCAACCACGGCAAACCCTCTACCAGCCTCTCCGCTTCTCGCCGCCTCAATCGAAGCATTTAACGCCAATATATTAGAGCGAGACGCATTGCTGCTTATCCGGTTTACCACATCAGCAGTGCCATTTACATCTCTCTCCACCCCAAAAGTCATCTCATCCATTTCCGTCAACATGCTGTTTAATTTCTCCATACCTTCCACGACATCTTGTATGGAATAATCAATCTCCTGTACCGACTCTTGAAATT
>CAMUFS010000370.1 GCA_947088195.1 uncultured Clostridia bacterium | reverse complement strand
GAAAATAACCTGTCAAAAAAAGAAAAAACCACGGTATCAATGAAAAATAATCCGTTGAAAAAAACTCTGGGTACGGAAACCCAAGATATGTAGTAAAAAGATCTTGATAAAGAACCTCCGGCATTTCAAAAATGCGCAGACCCTCAAAGCCTCCATAACCACTATTGACATTCCGAAATGATAGAAACAAAAGCATACTTACCATAAGCCCGGTAAGCTCCATATAAAAATCAGAAGGCTTCTGTTTAACAGAAACTATTTGAAATAAACGATCCAAAGGAATCATCAATAACATGCAGGAGCCAAGAAGAGTGAGCACACCAAATACCACTTTATCCTCTGGCATAACAATAGTAGTCACAGCCATAACAAGCAATCCGGCAGAAAATACAAACAATCCACGTCTTAGCTTTTGTTTTCCAAAAGGAAAACAAAAGCCTGACAATATTATAAAAGTCCAACAGATGCTTTGCTGCCATATATAACCAGCAGTCGTCTTGTACCATTCCACAGAAAACCCAAATAAATAGACCAAATCCCACATCATATGGTACAAAATCATACTAATTATAGTAAACCCTCTTATTTCATCTAAACGTCTGTATCTTTTCATCTTCTCTATAAGGAACCATTCAAATATATCCTTAAAATCTAACCATGCTTGAAAGAGCCGCAGAATCAGACATAATTCTATAAACTAATTTATCCGTCTCTTAAATTTTCCTACCAGCTCATCAAGAGAAACCGCCTCCGCCGAAAGCTGCTCACTAAATTCCAAAAGCTGTGCAGAGGAATTTGAATTTGTCTGCACAACAACATTGATCTCATCCATGCTTGTCTCAATCTCCCTGACTGCTGCCGCTTGCTTATCAGAAGCAACACTAATACCTGCAACTTCATAGATAATGGCATCCAGATCAGCGATCACGGTCCGAAGTGCTTGGGATGTCTCCTCCACCTTCTGATTACCATCTTCCACTTCATGCTGGTTCTGATCCAAAAGATGTCTGGTTGTCTCAGCAGACTTTGCACTGTTTTCCGCAAGCTTTTGAATCTCCTCTGCCACCACAGCAAATCCTTTGCCTGCTTCTCCTGCTCTTGCCGCCTCAATGGATGCATTTAAAGACAATAGATTAGTTCTGGAAGCAATATTCTCAATTTCAGCAATTACTGCCTTAATTTCAACAGAGGTCTGCGAGATACGCCCCATCGCCTCCACTAACGCCTGCATCTTCTCCTTGCTGATATCTGCCTCTTTTCCTACTTCTTTTGCCTTGTCATGCACCCGTTCTGTAGCAGCACTGTTTGCTGTTACCTGATCTGCCACCTCAGCCACATGCTTGGTCAGCTTTTTGATGGCTACTGTCTGGCTCTGTGCTCCGTCCGATAAAAGATGTGCATTGACCGCCAAATTATTGGAGCCCGCTGATACCTGATTGGATGACTCCTGCATCTCCCCCGCAATGCCACTAATACTATATACTGTATTGACAAGCTGATCCATAATCTGGTGAAAGCTTCCCACATAGGCTTCCTTGCACTGAGAACGCACATCAAAGTTTCCCTTGGCAAACTCACTTAATACCTGAATCATATCATTAATAATCAGATTCATCTGCCAGCCAGTCTTGCGAAAACACTCCGCCAAAGCCCCTATCTCATCCTCAGACTCATAAGTGATAGTAGTATTCATATCACCCTCTGCCATCTTAATAGACACATTCTCTAATTCCTTAATTGGATTGATAATATAATACAACAGCCACTTCATTCTTCGCAGTCCCACCGCAATACTGATCGCTGAGATTATCACTAACAGTCCAATACTGATTCCTTTCAGAAAACCCTCAATCTGATCTGGAGCCGCCTCAATACAGGAAATTGCCAATATTGCAATTAGAATACTTACTATGTAAAAGGTAATAATCATATAAAAAGAAAGCTCTATTTTTCGCTTTATACTCTGCTGCTTAAACCTTTCTTCTGCTTGTGTCATATCCCTTCCTCCAATCCTTTCCACAATCCATTCATTCCATAATTTCTTACTTTCTCTGCGGGGAAGCATATGCTTTCATTCTGTCAAGCGCCACTACTGTCTCCACTGCATCGGTCCACGGAAACATATCCACCGGCCACGCATCCTTTGGCTGATACCCCAATTTACCAAATATCTGCAAATCTCTGGCAAGGGTACGCGGATTACACGAGATATAGATCACACGCTTCACCTTAGAATCTGCCACAGCAGTGATAAATTCCTCTGTACTGCCTCCCCTTGGTGGGTCCATAAATACCACATCAAATCTCTGTCCGTCTGCTGCCAAATCAAGCATCACCTCGCTGGCATCTCCCTGAAAAACACGTACATTCTCTGCATTATTTCTGTTTCGATTAAACAAAGCATCCTTCACTGCCTCTGGATTGAGCTCCACACTCACAACCTGCTTACAATACCCCGAAGCAATCAAGCCAATCGTCCCAACACCACAATATGCATCCAGAACCATCTCGCCGCCCTTAAATGCCGCCAGCTCCATCGCTTTTTTATACAATTTCTCTGTCTGAACAGGATTTACTTGATAAAATGCCCTTGAGGAAATGCGAAATGTACAGCCACACAAGACATCTTCTATGTACCCTTTTCCATATAAAATATTTTCCTTCTGTCCCAACACTGCACTTGTCTGACGTCCATTGACATTCTGCACCACCGTGGTAATATCAGGATGTTCCATCAACAATGCCTTGACAAAATTATTCTTTGACGGAAATACAGGGGAAGCTGTCACCAACACCACCATAAGCTGATTATTGGCAAAGCTTTTACGCACCAGCACATGACGCAAAAGCCCATAACCAGTATCCTCGTCATAGACCTTAATCTTAAAAGAGGGCAAT
>CAMUFS010000369.1 GCA_947088195.1 uncultured Clostridia bacterium | reverse complement strand
TGGGTGGACCTGTCTCGAACATGATTCTTCTATTGCAAATAAGTGATAACTATAACTGACACCAAATATGGAAAAGGGGCCTCTGATTACATTGCAAAAGCTTTCCGTTATTACTTCGAGAATAGCGCTTCCAAAAATAATTAGAACAGACATAAAGCAATCCCGGAAATGCCTATTTTATAAGCATTTCTGGGATTTTATCACTATTCAAGCTCGATGTACTCTTTGTTGTTATTAACTGTATTTAAATTTTGTATAGATACACACCTATAGCAAGTTTCAAGGCTACCTTGTTATATCTCTTCTCTTTAATCTATCAAAATAAAACGATGGCATATACTCATCATTAAAAAATTCTATTGGATTTTCAATGCCAAGCTCACGAAGCTGCCTTTCAATTTCACGATAATAAATATTACAGATAAATATAGCACAATCCTTTGGCAAATCTAATAGACATTCTGGTGATTTCACTTCCAGCCCGCAAAAGCTTGAGCCCCACAAGGAACGGTTATTGTCACAGGTAAAGAGCGGCGGATATTGCTCCCCATAGCATTTCATATAATTTCTGCACATATTTCCTGCGCCAAACAAAACAATAGATTGATATTTCTTTAAAAGATTTTCCAGTTCTATCTGCCATTTAAAATACTCTGCAACCGATCTTGCAAGCTGCATAAGCTGCGGGCGAACAATCGGCGAGAAAACCGATGCTGTATCAGCAAAATCTAAGATAAGCTGCCCATCAAAGCCAATGCGCCGCAACCCACGAATAAAATTAAGCCAATCAGTCTGTGTCTGATGCAGATTTACACAGGTAAAAGGCAACATAGATGCCTCTCGATTTCCATCACAATCCCGCAGACGCACTGCCTTAATACGAGCTCCAAGTGCCATCGCAAATTCCTGCATATTTTGCCCACACAGGCTACAAGCTCCGACATCCATACAAAAGCCAAAACGCTCTTCCCCTGATTCTCTATTTAATTGATTGATCCACTCTGCCGCTTCTTTTGGATCGGAACAAATGCCACGAACCATATGGCCATTTTTATCTCTACACTGATTTTCTAAAAGAATCATCACATTATTTTCTCTTGCCATTTGAACAAAGGAAAGGAAATATTGTCGGTTTGCCTCCCACTCTTCTTCTGCACAAATCCCTGCAAACAATGGTCTTACGACAAGATAATGACAATTTATTTTCCCACAAAGCTTGATACTTTCCTCCGTCAACACAGTTAAAAGCTCTGTTAAATCCTTACGCTTGGTGTCTCTTTTTAAAAAAGGAGCGTATGCAACTGTTGCACAAAGCCCTTCTTTTTGATAAGCTTGAATCAACTTAGCAAAATTGGAAGCAAGCTCCTCCGGGTGCTCAGAAATTAACAAAGCATCCTCTTCCAAATGCTGTTTCTTATTTTTTCCTAAATTTTCTAATTCATACTCAGAGCAATTCAGCGATATATCCAACAAAATATGATGAAATCCTACATTCTTTATATCTATCATCCCTTGTGCTGGACGATTTATATCCACAATTCCAGCCGGTGCACATACTATATTCACGAAAAATCCTCCTCTATCAAAAAAAGTCCTGATCCATGGGGTGCTATCGTATCAACAAGCACATATTCTGCTATTTCTATCTCTCTTTGACTCCAAATTTCCTTTGCTCTCACAGCTTGCTTGCCACATCCGGCAAATTGCTCCACACAATCTAAGCTACACGCAACCCTCTGTTCTATATTTTGAAAATTAAAAAATGCCAGATATCTTTCTCCCGTTTTTTCATTTATGCAGCTCCATATCGCATAATCCTTGCTTCTCTCATACTGCCTTCCAACATACTCATTCGAAAGCAATTTCACAACCTCTTTTCTGGTCAAAAGCCACAAAGTCCACTCGTCTAACATTGTCAATTCTGCTCCTATCATCAAAGGCGATCCAAAAACACACCACAATGTCATCATAGTAATTTGTTCTGCTTTTGTAAAATTAGTAGTTCTTTCCTGCAAAAATCCCTTTCCAATTTTTCCTACAGGAAGCATATCACAATCTGGATAAGAGCCTTTTGTCACATGATTCTGCCACAGCTCACACCGCTCAAACATTGCATAAAGCATCTCCCAGCTATCCCAAAAATCATCCGTAATCCGCCACATATTCGCATATTTCTCATAGTGCCATGCCTTTTCTATTAATGCTGGACCCGGAGAGAGAGAAAGAACAATATCACGCCCTGTCTTTTCTATAGCCCGCTGCAAATACTCCACCTCATGTGACGCCGAATATCTGTTATTCGAATATAGATTCGTATTGCAGATATCATCACATTTAATAAAATCCACACCCCACTCTGCATACAAAGCTATTATCGAATCATAATATTCCTGAGCACCCTTAACTCCTGCTCTCACTCCATACATATCTGGATTCCATCCGCAAATAGAAGCAGGATCGGCAATCTCATCCGCCGTAACCTTCGTTCCCAGTATTGGCAAATGCTGATGTGCCGCAATTCTAGGGATTCCCCGCATAATATGAATACCAAATTTTAAACCTAGGTTATGTATATAATCTGCCAAAGGCTTAAAACCCATCTCATCCACTGCCGATGGAAACCTGTCCACATCAGGCAAAAGCCTTCCATATTTATCTATCCTAAGATCATCAAAAGGAATATACTGATACTGCTCCCGCTTAGCACCAGCGGCCTTTGCATACCATTGAATATCAACAACAATATATTCCCAGCCTGCATCTCTCATATAAGCAGCCATAAAATCTGCATTTGCCCGAACCTGTTCTTCTCTCACCGCAGTATCATAATAATCATAACTATTCCACCCCATTGGTGCATGAGCCATCACATACTTCATCTTATCTTTTCCCTTCTTTTTA
>CAMUFS010000368.1 GCA_947088195.1 uncultured Clostridia bacterium | reverse complement strand
CAATCCGACGAGTGTTTTCCTTAAATATTACTGATTTTTCATCATTTTCTTTAATTTTATCAGGTTTCATAAAACGTTGAATTATATCAAGTAAAAATTGTAAATTGTCATCAGACAAACCATCAAGAGATTGAATTACCTGACTTTGTAATGCTGACATATCAAATCCCCCTTTCTTGCATTTAGGTGACAACAGATATATATATATATATTCTAATTAAAAAATATCTGGCTAAAAATATTATTGTGTTTCTGTTTGACCAGCTCCATTGTAGCGGATTGCGACAATAGTATCTTGTTCTGTCAGAAATTGTAAAGTCATATCATCTTTTGTGTAGGTGTAAGATCCAGCGGTTTCTTGGTATTCTGTTCCATAGGCGGCTTCCATATCTTCCTTGGAGCATCCAATGTAAATACCTTCCTCTGTCGTTACACTGTCATCGAGAAAGTAAATATCATAGATGTATTCTTTTCCATCTTTTTCATAGGTAGTGATCTCATAGCTTCCAAAGCCATAGATACGGTCGGTGCCCTGAAATGCGCAGCTTGGTGCTTCTAAATAGGTGAGAGGTTCTCCAAGTGCTTCAAGCACAGGTGCCGCCTCCTCGTGTATAAAAAGTTCAATATCGTTTGCTGGCTTAAAGATATACCCCATAGGTACTGCTGGTACTGGAATGGAATCCGAGGGATCTGCAAGAGCTAGAGTTTCTTTTTGCGCGGTGGATTCTTGTGTGGTTGCTGAGTCTGAAGCAGTAGTACCGATTGCACTGGTGGAAGGTTCTGGTCCTGAAGGTGTTTCCTCTGGTGCCTTTTGACAGCCGCCAAGAGCAATCACGGCTGCAAGAAGGGCAATATAATATTTTTTCATAAATATCCTCTTTTCTTTGCATTTTCTTACGTTTAAACATGCCTATTGTAGCATAAATAGAAATATTCGTCAATCTTGTTGCGAAATTCGAAAAAGAGGCTTATAATAAAAAGTAATTGCCTAAAAAGGAGAGACGACATGAAGACATTTCAATTTGCCTTTCAGTACATAAAACGCCATCGTTTTCAGTATATTGCAGGAATTATTACTTTGTTTGTGGTGGATTTTGCCAATTTATTTATTCCGCAGCTTACAGGGACTATCACGGATGGTCTGCGAGATGGTTCCATTGGTTGGGCAGGTGTAAAGCGGTGTCTTCTTTTAATTTTTATTCTTGGATTTACACTGGCGGTTGGGCGGTTTTTATGGCGATATTTTTTATTTGGAGCGGCGCGCTCGATTGAGAAGGAGTTGCGCAATGAGATGTTCCATCATCTGGAAGAGATGAGCGTTGAGTATTATAATGAACATAAGACAGGAGATTTGATGACGCGCTTTACCAGTGATCTCAATGCGGTTCGCATGGCGATAGGTCCTGCTGTGATAAGTGCATTTGACGCCTCTGTTATGACAATTATGGTTATTTTTCAAATGATGCGGTATGTCAATATTAGTTTGACCTTGTTGGCGATTATTCCCATGCTTTTTATTTGCTTTGGCGAGATCTATTATGGAAAGATTATCTATAAGCGCTTTCAGGCACGTCAGGAGGCAGTTTCGGATTTGACAGATTTTGTTCAGGAAAGTATTTCTGGGGTTCGTGTGATCAAAGCATTTGTGCGGGAGCGCAGCGAGCTTAGGGAATTTGCCAAGGCAAATCAGAATACAATGGAGAAAAATCTTGCTATTGCAAGGGTGCAGTCCATTGTAATGCCTTTGTTGGATGTGATTATTGGTGCATCTAGTCTAATTACTTTGGTCTATGGTGGTTATCTGGCGTTAAATGGAGATATTACATTAGGGCGCTTTGTGGCATTTAACCAGTATGTCAATATGTTAGTATGGCCTATGCTTGCATGTGGAGATGCCATTCATATGTTCTCGCAGGGCGGAGCTTCCATTCGGCGTATTCAGGAGGTTTTGGACGAAAAGCCAGAGATCTTTGATCGGGATGACACAGAGCCAATCGAGAAGCTGGAGGGAAATATTACTTTTTCTAAGCTAACGTTTATCCATAGAGGGCACACAGAGCCAACACTTCACAATATTAATTTACATGTGCCGGCGGGTACAACGCTCGCTGTTATCGGAAGGACAGGCAATGGAAAGTCCACGCTGGTCAATTTGCTTTTGCGCTTGTATAATACAAAGCCGGGCATGATACTGTTGGATGGCCGAGATATTGGCACCATTGCACTTAAGACCTTGCGTGAAAATATTGCCTATGTGCCACAGGATAATTTTCTTTTTTCAGATACATTAAAGTCTAATATTGCCTTTGGCAGTGAGGAAAATATGGAGGCGATCACAAAGGCGACAAAGGCGGCATGTATTCATGATAATATTGTTTCCTTCCCAGATGGTTATGAGACGATTGTGGGAGAGAGAGGCGTTACGCTATCAGGTGGACAAAAGCAGAGAAGCTCGATTGCCAGAGCTCTTATGAAGGATGCACCGATCTTAATTTTGGATGATGCACTCTCGGCAGTTGACACGGACACAGAGGAGCAGATACTTCGGAATTTAAAGCAGACACGGGCAGGAAAGACAACAATTTTGATTGCGCATCGCATTTCTACCATTCAGAATGCAGATATAATTATGGTGTTGGAGGATGGTGAGGCGAAGGAGATCGGAAATCATGAGGAATTGATGAGCTTAAATGGCATTTACCGAGATATGTTTGAAAAACAGCAGCTTGAGGCAGCAAAGGGGGAACTGGCGGAATGAGACGATTACTTTCTTATCTGAAACCACATAGATGGGTGATGGTGACAGCAGCGGTTCTGGTGCTTCTAATTATTGTGGTTGAGCTGTACCGCCCAGTTATTATCGGTGATGCGATTGATAAATATATCAATGGTTCTTATGTG
>CAMUFS010000367.1 GCA_947088195.1 uncultured Clostridia bacterium | reverse complement strand
AATGATGAATCAATGGGTAAAAGTAAAACAAGAGGGAAAAAACCTAGCAGCTTATTTTGAAAAAAATGGATACAAAAAAATTGCAATTTATGGAATGAGCTTTGCGGGAGAGACACTGCTTGAAGAATTAAAAGGAACAGAAATAAAAGTCGCTTACGGAATTGATAAAAATGCAAATAATATATATGCAAATGTAGATATTGTTTCTATGGAAGATTGTTTGGATAAGGTAGATGCTGTTGTGGTGACAGCAATTACTTTTTTTGACGAGATTGAAGAGAAATTAAGTGAAAAAGTAGATTGTCCAATTATTTCTTTAGAGGATATTTTATATGAAATATAATATATTTATCTGGGGTGCGGGATATTTAGCAGATTATGTTTATAACGTAATAAATAAACAAAACTGTTTTATTCTTGGTATGGTTGATTGTGATAAAGAAAAACAGGGAAAAACATGGAATAAGACATTGAAAATTTATTCTCCTCAGGTATTAAATTCTATGGAATATGACTATATTGTTGTTTCGATAGAAAATTATAAAGCGGTAGAAGAACAGTGTGAAAAATTAAATGTTCCCTTAGAAAAAGTAGTTTGTTATTGGAAGGATCTGATAGCGCAGGACTTATTTGAGAATAGGGCAACCCAGTTAGTAAAGGAGATAAAGAAAAGACTATGGTATGAACAGCGACTTGAAAGTGCGCCATATGAGTGGGGATTAAAGTCTGTCCCCAATATAGTTTCAGCAGAAATACTGTTGAAAAAAATAAGAAATGATAAAAGTTCTTTGAGCCGTTTTGGAGATGGCGAATTTAATATTATGAGCGGACGAGGATGCCCATGGTTCCAAGAGGAGACAGAAGGATTGAAAAAGAGATTAATGGAAGTAATTGCTTCTGATTGTCCAAATCTAAATATAGCGATTGCGCAAAATTTTATTCACTTGGAACAATTTAAGGAGACAGCGGCTGATGAGATAAGGGCATATATGTCATGTGGCACAAGGGAAGCGATTCTTTCTTTTCTTGATATGGAGCGTGTTTATTATGATGCTTATGTAAGTAGACCATATATTCTTTATAAAGATAAAACAAATGCAGAGCGAATATTTCCTCTATTTAAAGAGATATGGAAAAATAGACATATTGTTATTGTGGAGGGAGAATTTGCAAGAAGTGGGATAAATAATGATTTGTATAAGGAAACAGAGAGTATAAAGAGAGTTATATGTCCATATAAAGATGTGTGGAATTATTATGAGAAGGTAAAGGAAACTGTTTTAAATGTTTCAAAAATAGATGATTTAATATGTATTTCATTAGGGCCAACCGCCACTGTTTTGGCATATGATCTGGCGAGAGAGGGAAGGCAGTCCATTGATATTGGGCAATTAGATAATGAATATGATTGGTATCTGAATGGGGCAACACAGAGAACAAAGATTCCGGGGAAAATGGTTGCTGAGATAAAGAAAAATAGAGATATAGAGATAATGGAGGATAGGAATTATTACTCTCAGATTGCCGCGAGAGTAGGATGTTAAGGAGAAAGTAAAATGAAAAATGCTCCTATTGATATTATTCTTCCATGGGTAGATGGAAGTGATCCAATATGGCAGGCGGAAAAGGATAGATATGATACATATAGGCAAGCTCCGACTGTGCGTTATCAGTCATGGGATAATCTGCAATATATTTTTCGTGCTATAGAAAAAAATATGCCATGGGTACGGCGGGTATTTTTAGTGACAGCGGGGCATATTCCAAGATGGTTGAATATAAATTGTGAAAAGCTTGTGTTGATCAAACACAGAGATTATATTCCTTCAAAATATCTGCCCACATTTAATTCAAATGTAATTGAGATGAATTATTTTCGTATAGAGGCATTAAGTGAAAATTATATTTTATTTAATGATGATTTGTTTCCTGTACAGCCCATTTCTGAGGAATATTATTTTAGGGATAATGTTCCTTGTGAGGAGGCGGTGGAGACACATTTTATTTTAAAGGCAGATAAGGGAATGGATCTGCAGATGAATTATGCCTGTGTTAATAATATGGTGCTTTTAAATCGAAATTTTGATAAGCAAGAGGTAATTCAAAAGAATCAAGAGAAATGGTTTCATCCAATTTATGGAGAACGCTTGGAACAAAATATTAATCTGAAATTTTGGCATCATTTTGAATCTTTTGTATATCCACATGAGGCAATGCCAATGAAAAAATCTATTTTAAAAGAGATTTGGGAAAAAGAGCCAGAAATGTTGGATATAGCATCACAAAATAAATTTCGTTCATATTCTGATGTCACACAGAGATTGATAACAATGTGGCAGATCTGTTCAGGAAATTTTTATCCTCATAAGTATAGGGGAAAAATGTATATTGTGGACAAGACCAATTACATAGAAGCGTCAGAAGCAATTCGAAATCGAGCTTTTCCCATTATTAGTCTGAATGAGAGTGGTACAGAGGATTTTGAAAGAATAAAACAGACAGTGAATACTGCACTGGAGGAAATCTTTCCTGAAAAATCAAAGTTTGAGCAGTAAAGAGGTGTGTAGTTGCAAATACTTGATATAAAAAAAAGGGATCGTATTTTAATTATAGCTCCTCATCCTGATGATGAATGCATAGGAGCAGGCGGTGTGCAGATATTATATCCAAAACAATGTAAGGTGCTTGTATTAACAGATGGCAGACAAGGACAGGGAGAGGTTGCACCTGAGATTGAAAAAGAAATTAGAAAAATAGAATTTATAAAAGAGATGCATGAAGCAGGTATTTCTGATTTTCAGATGCTTGAGATAGAGGACGGCAGTTTAATGCAGCATTTGGATTGTTTAGAAGCAATATCTTTGACAGATTTTAGTAAAATTTTTGTGACAGGCATCCATGAC
>CAMUFS010000366.1 GCA_947088195.1 uncultured Clostridia bacterium | reverse complement strand
ATGAGAAAAGATGTCTATATGCCTGTTATAAGGCGCAAGATAGGTATGATGTCGGGTAGCTTTTGTCTGTTTTCTCATCTAACCATTTTGGAAAATTTGATATGTGCACCTGTGGAGCTTTTAAAAATATCCAAGGAAGATGCCAGTGAACGAGGCTTAAGGATTTTACAAAAAACAGGTTTATTAAAACAAGCAGATGCATATCCAAATGAGCTTTCCAAAGGACAGAGACACAGGGCGATGATAGCGAGAACACTTGCGATGGAGCCAGAGATTGTATTATTTGACGATCCCGATCAGGGGTTGGATTCTATCACCTCCGGTGAGGTGATTGCCGTGTTAAAAAGGCTTGCAAGTGATGGGCTGACTATGTTGATTGCCACGCACAATATGCGGTTGGCAGCGGAGATTTCAAAGCAGATTTTTTATATGGATCTTGGGATTATCTATGAACAGGGAACACCAGAGCAGATTTTAAAGCATCCTCTTAGGGATAGAACAAGAAATTTTGTTTTGCGTCATAAAATGCTTCATGTGGAGGTAGACTGCAAGACCTTTGACTTTCCAGTATTTGTCACACAGCTTGAAGAGTTTGGGAGGAAATGGAAAATATCGCAAAAACAGATTTTTCTGATGCAGTATCTGTCTTTTGAGATATTTGTGAAAAGACTGCCAGCGGCGGGATTTGCAGAAGGAAAGCTTGATGTGGAGTATACGGGAGATGGTGTGATGCAGATGTATTTTTTTTACAGTGGAAGAGAATTTAAACCATTTCGTGAAGAGGAGCGTGCGGCGGATACAGAGACGGGGAGGATGCTTAAGAGGGTTGAGTATGGATTTTTGGATGGGGTTAATTTGTTGATTTGTAAGATATAATATATATGCACCTCTCTCGACATAGTGGAGGATCTATGTTATAATAAGGAAGAAAATTTAGCCTAATATAAGGGGAGAGAACCGATGAGCAATTTTGCGTATACTGTTGTGATAAGTGATAATTTTGAGATAAAATTGTGTCGAAGCATTGATTGTTTTATAAAAAGTATTGATTTGCCGGAGAAGGAGGCAGCAGAGCAATTTCGCGGCATGGTCAGGAATTATATTAAGACCAGCATAGATCGTGGCAAGGAGCTTAGTGAAAATCTAAGAACTGCAGCCTTGCCTCAAGAGTTTGAGGAATGGTTTTATTTTTCAAATACGGTAATTATGAAGTTGAAGATTCGGCATCAAAAACCAGTGATAGAGTTTGTTGAGGTGCCAGTTATGGATGTTATCAGCCCATGCTTGGTGTTAGCGAGCGAGAGCAAGATCCCTGATTATATAGCAGCGCGCTCCATAAAGTATTTGAGTGTGGAAAGTAATTTTGAAAAGATTTTGGGAGCAACTGGTTTTAAACGCAAGCTTCCGATGGAAGTGCTGCTTAATTTTACTGGGTTATTGGACAGTATGTTGTATCGCATTTGCACAGAGGAGAAAAAATATTACTCGCAAGAGTGGTATCGTGAGGTTATGCAATATTATATGGATATTGCGGGGACAACAGAGATTGTGGACAGTGGTGATTTGTTGGAATATTTGGGCAGGAGCATCTGTATTGCCAAGAGATTTTTGGAGGGGAGAGCTTCGTTTCGATTGGATTGATGAGGGATAATGATATGGCACACAGGGGAGAATACAGATAGGATCTGTGCAATTTCTTCTGAAGTGATAGAATAATGAGAAAGAAAGGAAATAAAAATGAGTGAGACAGTGAAGTTAGTGGAACGAAGTGAGCAAAAGGTGCAGGACACATGGAAGATGGAGGATATGTTTGAGACCGATGCTCTGTGGGAGGAGAGCTGTCAGCAGGTGAAGGAGAGGATGCCAAAGCTTTTGGAATTTCAGGGACGTCTTTCAGAATCTGCGGCTGTGCTGCTTGCTGCTTTAAAGGAGAGAGATGTGATCGGGAAGCAGCTAGAGCGCATCTATGTCTATGCAAACCAAAAGCTTCATGAGGATACCAGAAGAAGTATTTATCAGGATTTTGCGGCAAGAGCGGACAGCTTGATGGTGAAGTTTAATGGTGCTTGTGCTTATTTTAAGCCTGAGATTTTATCCATTCCAGAGGAGAAGCTTTCTCAGTTTTTTAAGGAAGAGAGCGGGCTTTTGGAGTACCGCCAGATGTTTGATAATCTTCTTCGTCAGAAGGAGCATATTTTGCCAAAGGAGATGGAAGAGCTTTTGTCTAAGACAATGGAGTTTTCCAATACGGCAGATGATGTATTTTCTATGTTTAATAATGCGGATATTCGTTTTGGAATGGTGAAGGATGAAAATGGGCAGGAGATAGAGCTGACACATGGAAGATATGGAAAGCTGATGGAGAGTAAGGATCGAGAAGTGAGAAAGGCAACGATGGAGGCTTGTTACCGTCCTTATGAAGCGCATGAGAATACGCTTGCTGCACTTTATCAGGCGAATGCAAAGAAGGAATCCTTCTACGCAAAAGTGCGGAAGTATGAAAATGCGAGAGAGTATTCACTTTTTAGCAGTAATATTCCAGTTTCTGTATATGATAATTTGATCGATGCTGTTCATGAGGCACTTCCCGTATTTTATCGCTATGTAGCGCTTAGAAAAAGGCTTCTCAAGGTGGACGAGCTTCATATGTATGATGTGTATGCGCCTTTAGTGGATCAGGATGAGCAGAAAATTGATTTTGAGCAGGCAAAGCAGATGGTGAAGGAAGGACTTCAACCATTGGGAGAGGATTATATTGAGCTTTTGGAAAAAGGATTTCGTGAGCGCTGGATTGATGTCTATGAGAATCAGGGAAAGAGAAGCGGTGCTTATTCTTGGGGCTCCTATGGCGTGCATCCCTATGTACTTTTAAATTATAATGGAAGCTTGAATCATGTCTTTACACTTG
>CAMUFS010000365.1 GCA_947088195.1 uncultured Clostridia bacterium | reverse complement strand
ACAGACAGAAACGGATCTGGAAATTTTAGTTATTGATGCGGGTTCCACGGATGGGACTCTGGAGATTCTTTCTGAATATGTGAGGAAAGATAAACGGGTACATCTTATTTCTTCAGAGAAAAAGAGCTATGGGTATCAAATCAATAAAGGGATTGCTATGGCAAATGGAGAATATATTGGAATTGTGGAGACCGATGATAAGATAGAGCCAGATATGATGGCATGTTTATATCAGGAGGCAAAGAGAACAGGCGCAGACTATGTCAAAGGAACTGCTGCATCCTTTCTGGAATTGCCCAATGGATTAAGGGTTTCGGTACTAATTGGCATGGAGCCAGAGAAGGGAAAGGATATCTGTGAGATATGTCCAAGAAAGACACCAGAGTTATTTGTAAAGGATGTGTATCTGTGGACAGGAATCTATAGACGAGAATTTATAAAAAAAATTAGATTGCAGGAAACAGTAAAAGCTGCCTATCAGGATGCAGGATTTATGTTTCAGTGCTATAGTATGGCAGAAAAAGCAGTGTATATAAAAAAGCAATTTTATTGGTATCGGCAGGATAATGGATTAGCCTCTTCGTATGATAAAAGAGGCTTTCATTATTTTGTTCAGGAATATCGTTATATAAAAGAGTTTTTGAAAGAGCTGGGAAAAGAATGGCAGAAGGTATATTATCG
Source organism: uncultured Clostridia bacterium (assembly GCA_947088195.1). GTDB lineage: Bacteria > Bacillota > Clostridia > Lachnospirales > Lachnospiraceae > RGIG8607. Next base: position 2,228 of record CAMUFS010000365.1, on the reverse strand, counting down.
AAGGATGTTTGATCATTGTCGAAGGCGTTTTCAGGTTATGGCTGCTTCGGGACATTATTGGGAAGAGGCAGAGAAGGATATGGAGATATTGAGAGGCTGGCTTAGAGAAGCAGTGGATAATGGATTGCTGTTAATGGATGAGCTAGAGAGAGAATGCAAAGAAAAACTTTCACTATATTTGGAGAGTCCATATGCTATTTATACATATTATGCAGAAGAATACCAAAAACGAGTGGAACATGTAGATCAAATATTGGATGTAATTGGAGAAAAGAAGGTAGTTTTGTTTGGTTGTGGGGCATGGGGAAAATTTCTTTCTATGTTGCTGGAATATAGGAAACCGGGCTGTGTAGCAGGGTATTGCGATAATCAGAGCAGGCTTTGGAATACAAAGATACAAGGAATCCCTGTATGGCAGCCAGAAAAGGCGAAAATAGCATATCCCGATGCCATCTATCTTATAACCAGCAGAAAATATGCAGAGGAAATAGAAAAACAGCTTCATCAGCTAGAAGCTTCAGAGAAGCAGATTCTTGTATATACGGCAGGTATTGATCTTTTGTTATTTCAGAAGAAGATGGAATGAGATGGTATTAGTTGACAAGAGTATTGTCAACAGATAAGGAATGGAATATTAGATAGGTGAAGGTTATAATCAAAATGTTAGAAACAAAAAGGAAAGAGAGAATAATGCAGACAGATTTGATAAGGGAACTGCCAAAGGGACTGATAAGCTGGTATCCGTGGCAGTTTGGGGATAGGGTACTTTATATTGGATCAGAGATGGATGGCATAGCAGAGCTGTTGCGGGAGAGAAAAATAGATGTGGTTTGTGCAAGAGCAGAGGAAAGTATTGATAAAAATTTTTGTCATACCTATTTCACTTTTTTTGATTGTATTATTGCGATTCACGTTTTGGAAAAAAGCTCGCGTCCGAAGGAATTACTTGGTTTGTGGAGACATTTGATAAAAGAGGATGGCAGGCTGTTTCTTGGAGTGGAGAACCGTTTTGGGCTGCGCTATTTTTGCGGGGACAGAGATCCCTATACGGGGAGAAATTATGATGGAATTGAGAATTATCGCAGGGCGGAAGTTAGTCAAAATGGGGTGTGGAATGGAAGAAGCTATGCAAGGTTTGAGATAGAGGAGATGTTATTGACATCTGGATGGGAGAGAAAGAAATTTTATTCTGTACTGCCAGATCTGGATTGTCCACAGATGATTTTTTCTGAGGATTTTTTGCCAAAAGAAGAGATGAATACAAGGTATTTTCCAATCTATCATTCTCCTGATACCATTTTTTTAGAGGAGGAGATGCTCTGTAATGATCTGGCAAGAAATCACATGTTTCATCAGATGGCAAATACCTATTTGATTGAGTGTCCAGCGGATGCGAAATTCAGTGGAATGAGGCAGGTGACAGCCTCCATAGATCGGGGCAGAGAATACTCTTTTACTACTACAATATGGGAAAATAATATTGTGGAAAAATGTGCTGTGTATCCAGAGGGGCAGAAGCATTTAGAAGAATTAGATAAAAATAGTAAGGATTTAAAAGCACGCGGCATTTTTGTGGTGGATGGAGAGCAAAAAGAAACGGGTTATCAAATGCCTTATATAGAAGGACAGATTGCTCTAAGCTATTTAAGAGAGTTGATGAATACAAACAAGGAATTGTTTTATAAAGAATTGGATCGGTTTCGGGATAATATTTTAAAGTCATCAGAAATTAAAGAAGATAAAGACTATGAAGCTGTATTTCAAAAGGGATATATCGATCTGGTTCCTCTTAATTGTTTTTATGTAAATGGAGATTATATTTTTTACGATCAGGAATTTTGCATAGAAAGACTTCCTGTGAAAGTGGTATTAATTCGAATGGTTGATTTGCTTTATATGGGGGAGGCAAGACTTGATAAAGTATTGCCAAATAGGGAGCTATTAGAGAGATATGATTTGTTAGAACGAAGTGCAGAGTGGCGGAAAATGGCAAGAGAGTTTTTGACAAAGCTTAGAAAAGAAAAGGAGTTAAAAGTATTTTACGAACAGCATAGGAAAAATGGAGAGGTAATTCATTCCAACCGCCAGCGCATCAATTATTCTGTAAGAGAATATCAGAGATTGTTTGTCCAAATTTTTGATAATATGGAAAATCGGAAATTAATTTTATTTGGCGCAGGAAATTTTGCGAAGAAATTTATAGAAATCTATGGAAAAGATTATAGGGT
>CAMUFS010000364.1 GCA_947088195.1 uncultured Clostridia bacterium | reverse complement strand
ATTTCTTCCACTCATTTGATTCCTCATTTCTGTGTTTCTTTATGCTTCCTTTGATGTACGGCGCAGCATAATGCGCTCCAATACCTGGACTAACAGCGGTCCACATATGGCAGGGATTGTTTGCCCAATGCAAAGATTTAGTGCCATGGCAGGGTATGGGATCTGAAGTAGATAAGATAGCCAGGTAGATACTCCAAGCCCCGGAACCAGAAGAATAGGAAGGATAATCAAAAGGCGATTTCCATTGATTCTTCGGATACCGACTATCAGTCCCGCGGTCAAGATACCGACCAGACCTCCTCCGAGCATATCAAGGAGACCAAGACCTCCGAATAACATATTTGATAAGAAATTGGCGAGACCAAGGGGGAAAACTAGGAACGGAAACAGATAGGCAAGAGCATAAATTGATGTAGCAATGCGGATCTGATAAGCTCCAAATGAGAAGCCCTGCGTAAGATACATAAGCGTCACATAGAGAGCGATAACCATGGCAGAAGTAGTGAGCTTCTGCACTTTACTCATAGATTCTATTTCCATATTTAATCACCTCCAAATAATGTACACAACAACTTTGTTACTGTTGTCCCTAGTTTTGTTTAATGACAGGATGGTCTCGAACTGTCCCTTACATATTCGGAAGCTTGCCATAAAGACACGCAAGGTATAGTATAATATAATTAGATAGAAATTGCAATACTTATGTGAAGCATTGGTTTACAAATATGTTGGAGCTAGGCTCCACATAAGGTTTGTTTTATAAATATTTTGATTGTAAAAGGAACAAGGCTGGAATCGTTTTCTTGTATTGTATATTTTGAAATTGTATGATAGAATAGTGGATATGTTATGTGTATCCTTGCCTAAAAATCCACTTCCGAAAAGGGGGAACCTATGTTGACAGTAGAGAAATAGATGAAGAATGAAACCTGTGATAGTTGTGGAACGGGAATTTTTTGATTGTGCAGGTAGTGAAGTATTGTCTTGAGGAAGCAGGAGAGAAAAGCATGGATGAAATAAAAAATAGCCTGAAGGGCATTTTATTATGTCTGTTGAAGGATTCGGAAGTACAGGAAAAATTAAAGGATATTGTTTTGGAGGATATCAAGCAGGAAGTAAAATTAGAACAACAGCTTGAAGAATTAGAGAAGGAGAAAAAGGCACTGTATCATCGGCTGGAGGAGGCTCATATTGAGTGTGAGAGGCTGCACGAGAATTGCAGAAAGCTGGAGGATGAGAATGCTGCATTAGAACAAGAGAAGAAAGATATTCAAAAATCAAAGGATGAGTTGTCAAAACAGTTTCAGATCCAGAAAAAGGAGTTAGAGCCATTTGAGGAGTTGAGAGAGATCTGGCAGGGGCTCTCAAAATTAGACAAAAGTCAGAAATCATATTTAAAAAATTTGTGTGGTGCATGGGATATTAAGTCTTTTATTGTGCTGGGAAAGGATAAAAATGGAATCCGACAGCTTTGGAATTTTATTAAAGATCAGATAATGAATTCAAACAGAAGGATAGAGCATATCCGAGTTCTGGCAAAATATTTTGACTTATGTATCAATGTCTATAATAGTACAAATATTAGGAAGGAACACTATGAGAGAATAGAGGTTTCTATCGGAAAAGAATATGATTCGAGACATTGTATTAAGACTTCTGAGAGTATTGTGAATGGGGTAGTCAAGGAGGTTTTATTGAATGGTTATTCTTTACAGGATGATGTGATGAAGCCTATAGTGATTGTGAGGTAGAGATGATGGATAAAAAGTGGAATATCATGGAAAAGAAAGTGATTAGCGAAAAGTGCTGTCAGATGGAGGCTAAGATTCGTGATATATTTAAATCACCCAATAACTGGGTGAATGGATTTATTCGGCTGGTCAGCCTTGAGGGAACATGGTATCACCACAGGGAAACGGATATTTTTATTCCGATGACGCAAAATTATATTGAAAAGATGTATACGGCAGAGACAAAGCCTGAAAAGGGTCCTACGCGCGTGAAATCAGGGGTGATTTACTGGGATTTTATGAGCGAGGAGGAGGCTCTTAAGATATTGCCTAATTTGACAGGCTCTAATATGCCAAAGGTAGTTGGTGCGTCCAGTCTGGGCGATAAATGTCGAAATAAAAAGATTTTATTGAGAGATGGCAAGGTTTATGATGATAAGTTAAAGGTTGTGCGCGCTCTGCAGAAAAATGAGAGTGGAGCAATCTTGCAAATTTATCATCTGGAAGATAAATATAAGAGAAAAGAAGATATTTCTTGGTTTTGTGATATCTATCTGTGGGCAAAGGCAGGCATTATCCCATCTGTTTTGTATGCTTTTAAGGATTGCTGGAATACGATGCAGTTTTTAATTGATAATTTTAATAATATTGATTTTGATGAATTTATTGCTCTGGGGGAGAAGGATAAGGAAGTAATGGCTGCGATGGAAGCTCGTGTGGAGCTGGATCGACAGAGTAAGATGTGGGAAGAAGCGCAGCAAGTGCAGAAAGCGCCTGAGGAAGTGGAAGCGAAGCCAGAGATCGTGGATAAGCCGGAGATCTCACAGAAGTTAGAGGATACAAAAATTTTGGAGTCTGTAGAACAGGTGCCAGAGGTATCAGAAGAAATGGAGTCTGTAAAAGACACGGAAGCAGTAGAAGCTGTGAAAGAACCTGAAACTTTGGAGGAACCAAAAGAGCCAGATAAAGTGGAAGCTGTGGAGAAACTGGAAGAACAGGCTGAATTGGAGGATGTAAAGGAACTAGAAGCGCTGGATAAACCAGAGGATGTGAACGAGCCAGAATGGTTAGATGAACCAGAAGAGGTGAATGAATCAGAGTGGCTGGATGATCCAGAAGATATAAATGAATCAGAATGGTTTGATGAGTTAGAAGAAGTAAATGAAGAGGAAGAACCAGTTGAGCTAGAAGAGGTGAAACAA
>CAMUFS010000363.1 GCA_947088195.1 uncultured Clostridia bacterium | reverse complement strand
TGATCGAGAGGCATCCACCCTTGGAGTGGGTGCTTTTCTTATGTTCAATATACCACAATCTGTATAGAGTTTCAAGAGTTTTCTTTTGGCGGTGTCCGGCGGAACTGGTTCGGCCTGTCAGCCAGCTTTTGATCCTTGTCTGGGTATAGATGGGAATAGGTGTCAAGAGTTGTTTTCACTGATTCATGTCCCAGACGGTCAGCTATCTCTAAGGGAGTAAAGCCAAGTTCTATCAGTATACTTGCGTGACTGTGCCGCAGATCGTGTACTCGGATTGGCTGTAGTTCTGCTTTTTCGGATGCCCGCTTTATTTCTTTTTCCAAAGCAGATTTTGTGAAATAAAAAATTCTATCTCCTTTGCCAATACCATAAAGTTTTGATATATATTCGTGAATATCATCATACAAAAAATCTGGAATGGAGATACAACGCTTGGCTTTTGGTGTCTTTGGTTCCAGAAACAGCTCTTCGCCTTTTACCTTTGCGTAATTTTTATTGATATCTACCCGTTTTGTAGGGAGAATGTCAGCAGGAGTGAGTGCCAACAGCTCCCCAGATCGCATACCAGTATAAAACAGCATATCAAAAGCCAACTTTACAGATGATTTTTGAATGGCACCAGAAAACTTCTCATACTGCTCCTGTGTCCAGATATGCATTTCTTCTGTTTTGCTTTTTCCCATGCTGCCGGCCGTCTTACAGGGATTGAATGTAAGGCTGTAATGAGTTACAGCATAGTTCATCAAAGCAGACAACTGATTATTGACTGTTTTTAGGTAGGTCTGGGAGAATGGCTTCCCATTTTCATCACGATATGAAATCAATTCATTTTGCTATTTTCGTATTTTAATGGTATCAATATCGCACACTTTCAGCCTGCCGAAGTAGGGGAGCAGTTTGCCTTCAATGATAAAGCGTTTATTTTCCATTGTAGTAGGCTTCAAACGGTGCTCCATGTCTTCTAAATAATTTTCTACAAGTGAAGAAAAGAGTTATCATTTGTATCCTTTTCCTGATCTAGAAATGATCGTTCATATTCTTTTGCTTCTCGTTGTGTCTTGAAGCCTCTTTTACAGGTGTGTTTATATTTGCCGGTCCAGTCTGTATAGTTGAGGGCAGCATACCACATAGTTTTTCCGTTTTTTAAGGTATATTTATAAGCAGGGATGTCAATCGCCTCCTTCCATTCTGCCTGTTATTTTTCAGTAAGTTTCTCAGTGGTATGATTTTTTGATAGATTCTAACTGATAATAAGCGATTTCTCCTAATTTTTTGAGATTATCCTAAGAGGATATGTTTTGTTTAACAAGGTTGGCATTCATGCTTTCGAGATTGACAAGAACAATCAGATGTTCCACAGTTGCAAAGTCACACATATTTAATTTTTGATTGCCTGTTTCTTCTCGCCATTGTTTTGCTGTTTTTCCAAATAAGGCAATATTTAAAATGTCCACTTCTGTAACATAGGTATAGCTTTACTCTTGTTTCGTAAGTTCAGTAATAAGAAATTCTTTAATTGCATCTGTGTATATATGATAGTTAATTTTAGAAAGCTCCCATTTTGTATTCTATCCAATGCCAAGATGTGCTGTTTCACTTATTTTTAGTCGCTGGTAGTCTTTGATAATGTATAGTTTAAATTCTGGAAAAATCCAAAAGGCAAATTCAAAAGCTATATATTTGGATTTGATTTTTTTCCTTTGATACCACTAGAAGAGAATTACTTTATAAAAGCTTACAATATAGTTGTCTTTCCATCATAATGGTAGTCATTGCAAAAAGTTTTTATATCTTTGCGGAGTTCCAAAGGATTTTTGCTGTCGAAATATTCTCTCTGCCATTTTGTGTAATCGAAAGTTTCCCTTTTAATGACCTTTATAAAATATTCCATATTCACAACTACTAGTTTTTCAGAAAGACAATCCATTCCAAGAGCTGTTATTTCTGTTGTGCTATACATTATCATTTTCCTCCAATCTTCTGATAAACTCACATGGTGTAACAATTTGAATCTCATTACAGATATATTTAAGCATCCTGTCATCTGTTGTTATAAGGTAAGTGCAATCTGCATGGAGCGCACAGGCAATATGGAAAGCATCTTTCTGTTTTATGCCTGTCTGAATAATGGCATCGACCTTTTTTCTATTACAAGGTAACTTTTAGTTCCTATATAATAGGATTCGTTTTCACGCATAAATCGGCTGATGTGTTGACGGTTTAGTATGTTTCGATTTTGATTGGTCCTCTGTCAAGAAAAAGTACAAATTAAACGTGAACGTTTTACCCAATATTCTCTTTTATTATGCTGCACCTATTTCCAAATGCCTTAATTTTATCCAATAATTCTTTTCGTGATCACTTGGTGATGTATAATCACAATAGACTTTGTATGGTTACAAATTCAGTACGGAATAATAGGCTGAGATGAATTTCTTATATGTCAAAAAGAGGATGTTCATTTCACAGCGTATCATTCCGGTGCTCCTGTCCCCAATAGCAAAAAGCATCAAGCACGGGTTCCAGTGTTTTCCCGCGGTCTGAAAGGCTGTACTCTACTTTAGGTGGGATTTCTCCATAATCTTTGCGGATAATCAGCCCGTCATCTTCTAATTCTTTCAGAGCCTTTGTCAGTGAACGGTAGGTTGCTGTTTCCATTTTCCTTAGCAATTCGTTGTAACGGGTAGGACCGTCTAGTTGCAGGCAATACAGAATGGGAAGTTTGTATTTCCCCTGTATCAAAGATTTGGTATAATAAAATCCTGTATTTTTTATGCCATCCGCAGCGAATACCCTTTTTTCTTCTTTTAGATTTTTGTCCATTTTTTTCTCCATAAGATTATACATACTATATTATAGTATAGTATATGCTCTAAAATATCGTACTTGTTTAGCAATCATCTATATGATACAATGTCACTAATAAAAAATCAAGA
>CAMUFS010000362.1 GCA_947088195.1 uncultured Clostridia bacterium | reverse complement strand
GCGGCAAAAGGACTAGAACAAGAGATTTTTAAGACAGAACAATATGTGGAGATGGTTCTCTATTATCTGCGCTGCCAGAGCATGTCGGATGATCTGTTATTAAAAGAATACGATCTGTCTACGATGGTAAAACAGGCAATAAAAAAATATGCATTACTTTTTATTCACAACAATCTTTCCGTGCATATGGATTCTATAGAGATCCCCGTATTGACAGATGAGAAATGGTTTGGCTTTGTATTAGAGCAAATTCTTTCTAATGCCGTGAAATATACCAAACAGGGTGGGGTTACTATTTATTTAAAGGACTGCAAAGAATATCAGGGTATACCGATTTTTGCTTGTCTGGTGATAGAGGACAGCGGGATAGGAATAAGGGAGGAAGATTTGCCGCGAATCTTTGAGAAAGGCTTTACTGGTTTTAATGGAAGACTGGATCGGAAATCCACCGGCATCGGTTTATATCTGTGCAAAGAAATCCTAAAAAAACTTGTCATTCCCATACAAGTAGAATCGAAAGCGGGAAAAGGAACAAAGGTGTCCTTGTATTTTCAAGAAAAAAATTATCCGGCCACAAGCTGACACTTCTATAAAATTTTGTGCCGAGCAAAGAGAAAATATCCTTGCTCGGCACAAAATTTTATTCATTCCAGTTATGATAAACCGCCTGTACATCATCATCCTCATCTAAAAGATCAAGAATACGATTCATTTTTTTAATATCGTCTTCATTCGTAAGCTCCACCCATGTCTGCGGGATCATAGTTACCTCCGCCTCCAGCATAGGAACCTTAGCAGCTTCTAGTGCTTCGCGCACCGCGCTAAATTCTTCTGGTGCAGTGACGATTTCAAAGCTATCCTCTTCCTCGGAGAAATCCTCCGCTCCAGCATCCAAAGCGATCATCATCAGCTCATCGGCATCCATATCACATTCTTCCTTGTCAACGATTATCTGGCCCTTTTTGTCAAACATAAAAGATACACAGCCCGTTGTCCCAACATTTCCGCCGCCTTTAGTAAAAGCATTTCTCACATTGGAGGCAGTACGATTCTTATTGTCTGTCAAAGTATCCACAATAATAGCGGTACCACTTGGGCCATAGCCTTCATAGGTATTGGCAACATAATTGACAGAAGCGGCATCTCCCGCTGCCTTTTTAATGCCTCGCTCAATAGTATCATTTGGCATATTATTTGCCTTTGCCTTGGCGATCACATCTCGCAATTTAGAATTATTAGCCGGATCAGCGCCGCCCTCTTTCACAGCAACGGCAATCTCTCTTCCAATTACTGTAAAAATCTTGCCCTTTGCAGCATCGTTCTTTTCCTTCTTATGTTTAATATTGGCAAATTTCGAATGTCCTGACATAATAGCACTCCTTTTTCTTCTGATTTACATCACAATATCTGATTTATTCTACCATTAAAATCGGGGACTTGCAATAGAAAAATTATATTCACATAAGTAGAAATGGTATATGTATTTAAGATAGATTCATGTTCGAGAGGGGGGCCACCAAGAGAACTGTCTATGGTCCTCCGTCACCGCGCTCCCGCTTAGTTCAAAACGTAACGGACACTAAGCTCGTTTAAAACCTCGCTAAGTGCCGACGTTTTTCAATAGGTTCCGTAGGACCATAGACAGTTCTCTTGGCTACTTTCTTGACTGTGCTAAAAGATTGTTCTTCTACTTTTTTAAATATATTAATAAAATTTGTATATTATTTTTTGGATAATCTACTTTACTTGCCCGTATCCGATTCCATTTGGCATAGGCAAATGCGGCAGACCATCTTGATAATCTGTTTTACTTACCTATATTCGAGTAAACTTAATATAGGTAAATAGCTGATAAGTTATTAATGAATGTATTTTTTATAAGAAATATTTAGCACAGCCAAAGAAGCAGCACAGTGGACTGCCTATAGTCCTACGGAACCTATTGAAAAACGTCGGCACTTAGCGAGGTTTCTCACGAGCTTAGTGTCCGCTACGTTTTGAACTAAGCGGGAGCGCGGTGACGGAGGACTATAGGCAGTCCACTGTGCGGACCATTTTCAAAAATGTCTCAATAAATAAAAAAGTACACCTTTCCAATACAGAATAAAATTGAATAAATATAGAAATACTAATGGCAAGTGGAAATGAGGTAGAGTTATGTGGCTTGCAATGCTTGGATTGATTAATGGAATTTTAATGGGTCTTGTCTATTCTGTAAAGGAACTGTGGTTTGGCGTGTTCTTTGTTCTAGTTCCATTTACAGGAATTATGATGGCGAAAAAGAAAATATCTTTGTTTTTGATTGGATACGGATTTGGATATTATATTATTGGCTTGTCATTTTTATTTAAGCTTTCGGGTGTGCTTCCGTTGCCCGTCTATACATCAAATGTTGTGCTTGCCCTTGCCGTGTTGGCTTTGAGTGGCTGCCTTACTCTGCTTCTGTGGCTTGCGATGGCGCCGTTTGGCTTTTTGAAAAGGGGGAAGGGCAGTGATATTTTTTTGTTGGCTGCGCTTTATACCTTAGGGGAATGGCTGCCAGAGCTTATACCAATGCTTTCTTTTCCATGGTTTCGGCTGGCGGTGGTGGCAGTGCCAGCGCCACTTTTTATTCAGGGAGCATCATTGCTTGGCAGTTTGTTTGTGAGCTTTCTTATTGTACTGTTTAATGGACTGTTGGCGCGGCTTTTATTAAAGAGAAGATTGGAGTTTTCTTCTGGCTTGGCTGGAATTTTGATCGGTGCCGTGCTTTTGTATGGGGAAGTCAGGCTTTATGAGCGTGTGCCGTATGCTGGACAGCCAGTGCTTGTCATTCAAGGAAATCATGAGGGCAGTGAGAAATGGAGGATGGAATCGGAGGATATTCTTAAGGATTATGAGAAATTAATTTATCAATATGCAGATTCTCCTGTGGCACTTGTGGTTTTACCAGAGACGGCACTT
>CAMUFS010000361.1 GCA_947088195.1 uncultured Clostridia bacterium | reverse complement strand
AGATGGGAAAAAAATTAGATGAAATGGCGCGGAGAGTTGGGATGACAAAGAAAGCGTATTGTTTTTATTTATTTGTAAAGCTTCCATTTTTTTATGGTGTTCGTATGCTTGTTAAGATTATAAGGATATTTTTGTAGAATGGTATAGATGTGTAGAGGGTGGAATGTTTTAGAGTGTGTCTGAAATTAGTTGCATGCTTTCACGGAATCAGTTATAATACTACAAGAAAAATAGAAAGGGGATAGGATAATGCAATTTCGTGATTTACAGACACAATATAAGGTATTAAAGTCTCAGATAGATTCTGCTGTCACAAAAGTTATGGAGGATGCTGATTTTATTTCTGGAAGTAAGGTAAAAGAGCTGGAGGATCAGCTTGCAGCTTATGTGGGAGTGAAGCATTGTATTTCCTGTGGAAATGGGACAGATGCGTTGACGTTGGCACTTATGGCATTGGAGATCGGTGCGGGTGATGCTGTATTTGTGCCAGATTTTACTTTTTTTGCTTCTGGTGAGACGGTTGCCTATGAAGGTGCCGTGCCAATCTTTGTGGATGTGAAGGAGGATACCTTCAATATTTGTCCAGATTCTTTGGTAAAAGCCATACAGAAAGTAAAGGAAGAGGGGAAATTAATTCCCCGCGCGGTTGTCACAGTAGATTTGTTTGGGCAGCCAGCCAATTATAGGATAATTAAGGATATTGCAAAGGAATATGGTTTATTTATTATAGAGGATGCAGCGCAGGGATTTGGGGGAGCCTTGGATGGAAAGAGGGCATGTAGCTTTGGAGATATTTCTACTACTTCTTTTTTTCCGGCAAAGCCACTTGGCTGTTATGGGGATGGCGGCGCAGTATTTACGGATAATGATAAGTGGGCGGATCTAATTCGTTCTCTTAGGATTCACGGAAAGGGAACGGATAAATATGATAATATAAGAATTGGAGTAAATTCAAGGCTGGATACCATACAGGCAGCAATTCTTCAGATAAAGCTTAAGGCATTTGAAGAAAATGAGCTTTTGGCGGTAAATCAGGCAGCAGAGTTTTACAGCAAAGAGTTGATAAATGTGGTAAAGATTCCTGTTATCAAGGAAGGATTTTATTCTAGTTGGGCACAATATACTATTATTTTGGAAAATGAGAGGGAAAGGGACAAGCTGCAAGCGCAGTTAAAGGAGCAAGGGATTCCAAGTATGATTTATTATCCCAAGCCAATGCATGAGCAGACCGCATTTGCGGGGCTAGACTGCTGTAAAGTAGATCTCAATATAAGCAGTAGTTTATGCAGGAGGGTATTGGCTCTGCCAATCCATCCATATATAACAAAAGAGGAACAAAAGAGGGTGATAGAGGTAATAAATACAATTTGACTAAAAGAACATACAAAAGATATAGTGTTAAAAGATAATATAAAAGTAAGGAAATAGGGTGAATGGATTGAAATGCACTTTAATGCATAAATATATTCATGTGGTAGAGCTTGAACTGGATGATGCGACAGGCGTTATTTGTAAAATTGGAACAGTCTTCGGTTCTAAGCATTTACCAATCGGTATTTCAGTACGCAAAGGCGTTATAGATAGAGCAGAATTAAATGAATGGTGGACAGGCAGGTCTATTCCCACCAGTCGTTCTGGTATTCGTGAAGCACTGGAAACTTTGGAAATTCAAAACACAAAAATGCTGTTAATTCGCTGTTATGGCCTTAGTCTTTCCGATCAGTATTGGATATGTCCGAAAGATTCAAATTTGACATGGGAAGAAATCAATTTTTTCTCAAATGAGTTTTCTGATGATATCGGTGATGTTCTGTTCGGGGAAAAGAAAAAAGCAAATGCTTTCAATTTCAGTTCACCTGACAATACGTCAGACGGTAATTTGAAAAAAAGGTGGAAAATTATTGACAGAAGGAGATGTCTTGTAAAGGGTGGTTCTAATCCATATCGTCAGCAACCTCTCAATGAGGTAATTGCACACAAGATTATGGACAGGCTGAATATTCCACATATTCCTTACACAGTCATGTGGAGTCAAGGTGTTCCCTATTCTGTTTGTGAGGATTTTATAAATGAAAATACAGAACTAATTCCTGCATGGTGTATTCTTAACTCATCAAAACGAGATAACAACACATCAGTATATCAGCATTTTGTAAATTGCTGTGAGACATTTGGCATCAAAGATGCTGTTCCCTTTCTCGATCGTATGATTACACTTGACTATATCATCGCTAACGAGGATCGACATTTTAATAATTTTGGTGTTCTTCGCAATGCTGAAACGCTAGAATGGATTGGTATGGCACCGATTTATGATAGCGGTTCTTCTCTTGGATATGATAAAGTACCAGCACAGATACGAAGTGGACAGGAAATTATTTGCAAGCCATTTAAAAACCATCACGAAGAACAGCTGAAATTGGTTTCCTCTTTTGAATGGCTCAATTTCAGGAAACTGTCTGATGTGAAAGAACTGATTACTGAGGTTTTATCAGCAGAAGAAGCAAAGGACTATATGGACGAAAATCGAATCCATAGCATTGCTGAATCTGTGGAATACCGAGTCAATCGGCTACAGCAGATGATTTTGACAGAGAAGTTGTCACAAAGCATTTCCACACAAGACGATGTGGAAAGAGATATTGCAGCAGATTACACACAAAAAATGTGATTTAAATTTCATAATAAAAGAATACCAATCAAGAGAACAGTTATTTTGCAATAGCAGAATGACTGTTTTTTATGCACATGGATACCCAAAGGAATATTGTCAGCAAAGCTGACGGGTACCCAGCGCGCGAGTAGGTGAGAAAAGCATCCCCTACTCGATTGCGCAGACTTGTGCAAAGGAAATATGCCACTACCGTGGCGCACAGGTCGCGCGGCGAGTAGGGAGATAAAGACTTCCTTACTTGATTACTTCTGGGTCAAACTCCCATGATACTTTAAGCGAAATATAGATTTATTT
>CAMUFS010000360.1 GCA_947088195.1 uncultured Clostridia bacterium | reverse complement strand
CCATGCCATAGTACATGGAGCTTTAAAAGAAGAGAGTGGTACCATTGATGCGCCAGTTGGAAGAAATCCTAAGGACAGAAAAAAAATGGCAGTTGTTCCCCAAAATTCTTCTTCTGGAAAACGTGCCATCACACACTGGAAGGTTTTAAATTATCTAAAAGGCTATACGTATGTAGAGTGTCGCCTAGAGACTGGAAGAACACATCAGATTCGTGTTCATATGGCTTCCATCGGACATCCTCTCTTAGGTGATATGGTATATGGTCCTTCCAAATGTCCCATAGCAGGACTGAATGGTCAAACTCTACATGCCATGACACTTGGATTTTTACATCCAACGACTGGGAAATATATTGAATTTATGGCACCACTTCCTGAATATTTCAAAAATCTTCTCACAATGTTACAAATATAGTATAACAATATTTTGACAATTCAGGAATTTTGTTCTATACTATATGTAAACATGCTGCGAATGGAATGGCAAGCGCATGAAAGGAGAGATATGTATGAGCAATTTAGTGATTACGATAGGAAGACAATATGGAAGCGGCGGAAGACAGATAGGCCAGCAGTTAGCAAAGGAATTAAATATTAAATGCTATGATAAAGAACTACTGACTTTAGCAGCTAAAGACAGTGGGCTTTGCCATGAATTGTTCGAAACGCATGATGAGAAGCCGACAAACAGTTTTTTATATTCTTTGGTTATGGATACCTATTCTATGGGCTACAATTCAACAGGTTATGTGGATATGCCATTGAACCACAAAGTGTTTCTAGCACAATTCGATTCCATCAAGAAATTAGCAGAAAAAGAGTCATGTATTATCGTTGGTAGATGTGCAGATTATGCACTAGAAGAGCATGACGGGACAATAAGTGTATTTATTCATGCAAGGCTGGAGGACAGAATCCGAAGAATCCGAAGAATCTACAGCCTGACGGATGATAAGGCAAAGGATCTTATTTTAAAAACAGATAAAAAAAGAGCCAATTATTATAATTATTATTCCAGCAAAAAATGGGGTGATGCAAAGAGCTATGATTTATCACTGGATAGCTCTCTTCTTGGAATTGATGGCTCCGTGGAATTAATTAAAAAATTTATTGAGATTAAAAAACAGCAGAACAAATTTGAATAAATAGAAAAAAGAAAAGGAGACGAAAGCAATGGAACTAAGAACAGCAGCAAGCCCAAAGGATGTAAAGCATTATGACACAGATAGACTCCGCGAGGAGTTTTTAATTCAGAATGTTTTTGTGCCAGATGAAATTAAACTGGTATACAGCCATATCGACCGTATTATTACGGGCTCTGCCACACCAGTAAAAAAAGATTTAGCTCTGACAGCAGGAGATGAATTGCGCGCAGAGTATTTTCTTCAGAGAAGAGAGCTTGGTATTATCAATATCGGCGGTTCTGGTATAATCACCATCGATGGAAGAGAATATCATGTGAATTACAAAGAAGGAATGTATATTGGTATGGGCTCTAAGGATATTTCATTTAGAAGTGACAATGCAGAAAATCCGGCAAAATTCTACCTGAACAGTGCACCTGCTCATATGACATATCCAACCGTACTAATTAAACCAGAGGGACAGGAAGAAGATGGTGTTGTCATTGTAAAGGATTGCAATAAGGTAGAGCTTGGTTCTCTTGAGGATGCCAATCACAGAACTATCTGCAAATATATCCTTCCCGGACAAGTGGAGAGCTGTCAGCTTGAAATGGGTATGACAAAATTGGAACCGGGCAGTGTTTGGAATACTATGCCATGTCATACACATGATAGACGTATGGAAGTGTATCTTTACTTTGATGTACCAGAGGATGCCGTTGTATTCCATTATATGGGAGAGCCGACAGAAACACGTCATATTGTGATGAGAAATGAAGAGGCGGTTATTTCACCAAGCTGGTCTATCCATTCTGCTTCTGCAACACATGCTTACACCTTTATCTGGGGTATGGTAGGAGAAAATCAAGATTTTGATGATATGGATTTTGTTGCTATGAAGGATCTGAGATAGCAGTTGACATAATAATGTTATGTAAACTATTGCTTATAAGAACAAAGCTATTGTTTTGTTCTCATAATAAACTATATTACAAAATGGAGGTATTTACCAATGGACTTTACACAAAAGTTTTCCCTTAAGGGAAAAGTAGCATTAGTGACAGGTGCATCTTATGGAATCGGTTTTGCCATCGCTACTGCATATGCAGAGGCTGGGGCAACCATCGTATTCAACGATATTAAGCAGGAATTGGTTGACAAAGGATTGGCTTCTTACAAGGCTCAGGGGATTGAGGCACATGGCTATGTTTGTGACGTGACAGATGAGGATCAGGTCAATGCTATGGTTGCAAAGATAGAGGAGGAAGTTGGCGTTATTGACATTTTAGTAAATAATGCTGGTATTATCAAGAGAATCCCTATGACTGAGATGTCTGCAAAGGATTTCAGACAGGTTATTGATATTGATTTAAATGGTCCATTTATTATGTCTAAAGCTGTAATTCCTTCCATGATCAAGAAGGGCGGCGGAAAAATTATCAATATCTGTTCCATGATGTCCGAGCTTGGACGTGAGACAGTATCTGCATATGCAGCAGCAAAGGGTGGTCTTAAGATGTTGACCAAAAATATTGCATCTGAATATGGTGAGTTTAATATTCAATGTAATGGCATTGGCCCCGGTTACATTGCAACTCCTCAGACAGCACCACTTCGTGAGAAGCAGCCCGACGGCTCCAGACATCCATTTGACCAGTTTATCGTTGCAAAAACACCTGCTGCACGCTGGGGAAATCCAGAAGATTTACAGGGACCTGCTGTATTCCTTGCTTCTGAGGCATCCGATTTTGTCAACGGATTAATTCTTTACGTAGATGGTGGTATTCTTGCTTACATCGGAAAACAGCCACAGTAGGAGAGTACGATAAGCGTATATATGCGCCTTTATTAGTAACATAAAATTATTTAGATATTTG
>CAMUFS010000359.1 GCA_947088195.1 uncultured Clostridia bacterium | reverse complement strand
CCAGCACAATCACTCTGGCTCCATATTTTTCATACAATTCCAAAGCTTTTTCACCAGTCTGGGTTACACTAACCGTATAATTCTCCTTACGCAAAAAATCACACAACAAATTACCTATTTCTTTGTTATCTTCTACAATTAATATATCTAACATATTTCTTCCCCTACATATCCTTCCTTACATAGACAAATTTCACTTTGCCAAAAGTATCAATATATTTGTAAGCATATCCTTCGTCTTTTCTCTGACATTATTTCGCTTTTTTCCACGTCGGAAAGAGCCTTGATATGCCTATATCTATTATAGCATATGCAAGGCTCCTTTTTACTATCTTTTTTGGCCAAATTGCGTCCAGTGCTTCAATGACTTTTTCAAACTGTAGAAAAAGAAATAACATTTAAATAATAAGACAGGATGGCAGACAGGATATGTCATTTCAGGTTTCATATAGATAGACAGAATAGATGAGGAATACAGATTGCTTTTCTTTATTGGCTGTGGTATTAATCATATATATCTAAAAATTGTTGCAAACACCATAATAACCATCTTTGATTACCTGAGTATCTTGATATATCAATATTTTCTTTAAATTCTTTCCGTTTTGGTCCCTCCCAATTTTTAAAATATTCATCTACCATTCTGGGCATCGGCAATTTCTCAGGAACTGGAACATTTGGATATCTTCTTGAAAATAACTCTCGAACAAGATATTTTGAATCTCCAGATCTGACACGCTTTAAATCTAATGGTTCCGCCATCTTCATCCGCTCATAAGGATCAAAATAATTTAATTTAGCAGCCTCAAATGCATTTGCATAAGATCCATAGCTTTCCTCTGTTGTCACAACATCTAAAAAGCTTAAAAAATCTATTCTGTCCCCATCTCGATATCTCTCAAATAGATATTGTAAAGACTCGGATTCCTTCAATACTTCTGATGGTTCTATATAGAGATATCGATTTACAAATGCATCAAAAGTCCAATCCTGTGAGAGTAAGCTATCCATTCCACCAAAAACATAATCACTCCCATCTCCTATTATCATAAGATCAACATCATCTTCCTTTGCCTGCACAGCCGCCTGATAAATCTGTGGCTCTATCGAATGTACTGGTCCTCCTTTTGCCTGCATTACCGGAATTAAATTCTTACACATTTTATCCCAGCTAATATCAACATAATGAAGATGAAGCCCATAATATTGGGCATAATATTCTGCACGTCTTAACTCTTCCCGCTGATAATCCCCATTTTGAAATCGAAATGTATATGCTTCACTTCCTGTAAGATAGGATGCCAATATTGCTGAATCCATGCCTCCTGACAATAAAATGCCAAGCTTTTGATAGCCAAGGTTCTGCACCATCTCTAATTGTTTTCTTATCGCATTATGTATATCATCCTGAGTATAAATTACTATTTTTTCTTCCTCTGGCAGTAAATGAGGCCGTTTATATTTTAAATTTTCAAAAAAATTCATATTTTCTTTTTCTACATACCGAAGTCCAAGATATGAACTCATACAATAAATTTTATTCACCATCTCTGTAATCCTCTCCATTTGACCACCCGCGAACCTGTTGCAATACCTCTGTTATTTTTGTGGAAGAAATCCCCCTTGTATAAGGAAAATAAACAATTCGTATTCCCTCCTTTGCAAAATCTTCTTCATATTTTTTCCATTTTTCTGTTCCATACCAATCATCGCCCACAAAAAGAATCTCGGCCCCCAATTCTTTACATGCCTTAAGCTTATCCATATTATACTGAGGAACTGCTGCATCCACATATTTACAGCTTCTGACAATTTCTAAACGATCTTCAAATGGTATCATTGCATGTTTGCCTTTATATGACACAAGTTCATCTACCGATACCCCCACAACTAACCTATCACACATGCCTTTTGCATTTTTTAATAAATTTAGATGACCAATATGAAAAAGATCATAAACTCCTGCGGTATATCCTATTATCATAATTACTTATTCTCCTACTGTATTCTTTGAAATAACTCTAATCAGCCTATTATTTTTCCCTTTTTCTCTTAAAGTACAAAAATACTGTTTTTATATTTTCCATAAAAAATTTATCCTTGATAAGAAATATAATTATAAAATAAATTGCTGCACCACTAACTATCAATACTACTGTATTTTTAAAAGAAGCCAACAAAAATCTATTTATATATTGCAACACTAAAAACATAATTATTGAAGAAAATAGATAAGGAAATACACTACAAAAAACTTTTTTAATTGAAATTTCTCTTCGCACTATTATTAACTGAGAGACAGATATTACTGTCTCAGCAGCTAGTGAAGCAATAGCTGCTCCTATTGACTGATATTTAGGTATCAGTAAAATATTTAAAATAAAATTACATCCTGCTCCAATCATCACTGTTATCGTAAGTAAATTCTGTCTTTTTGTTGAAATTAAATATTGCGTTCCGGTAACATTACTAATCCCAATTACGGGTATTAGAAAAGCTAAAATAGCTAGTAAGGATGTCACCTTCATAAAATTCCATCCAAAAAACCACGGAACAAAATTCTCTGCAATAGCGATCAGTCCAAAAGAAAGAGGCATACCCAAAAACCATACAAATCTATAGCTGCGATACATATAGTTTTTTACAGTATTCATATCTCCTTTTCCATAATAATATCCAATTCTAGGAATCATAACTGTTCCCAAAGCTGTAATAATTCCAATCGTTAATTTTGAAATTTTCATTGCTTGTTCGTAATACCCATTCTCAAACGCATTTTCTGTAATGATTCCAAGCATGATTTTATCTAACACAATATACAAAGAAATAGCAATATTAGGAACAAACAATGACAATACTGTTCTAATATGAGAAAATGGTGCCAATTTAGAAATAACAGGTTTTGATATAAAGTCGGGAAGGTAAAACCACAATGATATATTACTGATAACTCCTAAAAGAGCTGGGCCTAACATATACCATACCATATCATTTCTATTATGTACTATCAGAAA
>CAMUFS010000358.1 GCA_947088195.1 uncultured Clostridia bacterium | reverse complement strand
AGCATCACCAGCTATATTCTCGATCGCGCCCTTATTCTCCACGATAACGATAAATTTCTTTTTGGAATCATTTTTAAGAGCACTTGCCAGATCTGCAATATAATTTCCATGTGCTCCATGGTAAAATGCTTTTGCTGTTACCTCACCGGTAGCGATAAAGTGATCAATGCCCTCGAACAGATCCTTCTCTCTTGTCTCCATAACCTCATTTGCTCTTGTGTGATTTGGATCGGACTCCTCAACCACATCCTTAGACAAAAGATAATACTGCAAATATGTGTTTGGAAGATACTCAGGATTCAGCTTTAATACCTTATATACGTTGTTCCAGGTATGAATCCAAGAAGAGTTCAAATGACGCTCTCCCACTGCTTCACGAGCTTTCAGCTTCTCAATAACATCTGGTGGAAGCAATGTCTTGTGCTCCATCACATAGTCACAGATCTCCTTTTTCAGATCTCTTCCCTGATAAGTAAGCTCTGTAAACCATCCAAAGTGATTTAATCCAAAGTAATTGAAATCAAAATCTGTAAATTGAGGAACATCTAAGCATCTTCCTACCATCTCCATAATGGCGATTGGCATGTCGCAGATATTGATGACTCTTGCATGAGGCCGAAGCACACGGCAAGCCTCAGAAACAACTGCTGCAGGATTGGAATAGTTCAAGATCCAGTAGTCCTTTGCTGCATATTTCTCTACATCATCAATTACCTTCATCATTGGGTACATGGTTCTAAGTCCATAAGCAAGACCACCACATCCACAGGTTTCCTGTCCAACACAGCCATGGCGAAGCGGAATCTTCTCATCCTGCTCTCTCATCGCATATTTGCCGACACGCATCTGAGCAAAGATAAAGTTTGCATCCTTATAAGCAGTCTCCTCATCTGTTGTCACCGTAAGCTTAATTGGAGAATTCATATCCTTGAGAATCCAATCTACAACAAGGCTTACCTTATACTGACGAGTCTCATCAATATCAAACAGCCTAACCTCATCAACTCCTAGCTCCTCTCTACGAAGCGCGATTGATTTCACAATTCCCGGTGTAAATGTACTTCCGCCGCCAACAATAGTAATAATCATAATGCTTTATCCTCCTTTTATTTTATCTTCTTATAATTTATCAAGCATATCCTCAACTTCTCCGCGCACAGCAGCTACCTGCATACCAAAGATAATCTGGATATCCTTTCCCTTACGCTTAATTCCGCTGTTCTTTACTCGATTGATAATATCCTCGTTGATCAGCGTCTCATCCTTTACATTTACGCGAAGTCTTGTAAAGCAATTATCTACAGATTCAATATTTGCTTTTCCGCCAAGTCCCTCAATAATATTCATGGCATCTGCCTGCTTCTCATCCGCGCTCTTAGGAGCAGCTGATGTCTTTGCGCTCACCTGGCTTACCTCAGGAGCCGCTTCCTCCGCCTCACGTCCCGGTGTCTTAAGATTAAGCTTCTTAATCATAAATACAAACAGGAAGTAATAAACAACTGCTACCACTGCACCAAAAACAAATAGCATTGGCCAATTTGTTTTCTTAATTCCCAGCACTAGGTTGGAGATCATAATATTTACAATACCACCACTTGTGGATGCCGGAATATGAAGAACCTTCAATAAAACTAAGCTGACACCGCTGATAAGAGAATGAACACCAAACAAAACAGGAGCGGCGAATACAAAGATAAAGTCAATCGGTTCTGTAATACAAGAAAGCACGGCTGCCACCATAAGTGGAACTAACATAGCTTTTGTCTTTTCCTTATTCTGCTTGTATGCGGTTGTAATAAATGCAAGCCCAATACCAAGATACGGGAATAAGTTATTAAATGAATAGCTGTTAAAATATGTAGAATCAGAAAACATCACGTCTGGCATATTCATCTCTGCCACACGGATTGGATATGCTCCTGCAATTACCTGCTCTCCCAAAACCAATGTTCCACCCACATCAGTAAACTGGAATGGTGCATAGATCAAGTGATGAAGTCCTGTAGGAACTAACAACTTATTCAATACTCCGTAGAGGAATAATCCAATATTTCCACTCTGCTTAATCAATGTTGCCAATGCAGCGATCACAGTCTGTACCACAGGCCATACAAACGCTACCACAAAGCCCATAACAAGAGCCACTGGAATCATAATCAAAAAAGGAAAACGCACTCCTGAAAACATGGAAAAATATCCCTTAAATTGTTTTCCACCAAATTTATTAAACAAAGAACCAGTCAAGCATCCTAAAATAATACCACCAAATACACCCATATCCAGCACTTGTATTCCCATCACAGTAGCCTGCCCTGTGCCATATAGCCCTAGCATGCCCGGCTCTGCAATCTTTCCAAAAAAGTTTAAGGTAATATTGTTCGCATTCAGGAACATAAAATAGGACATTAATGAGATCAGAGCTGCATGTCCTTTATCCCTTTTTGCCATTGCTCCTGCAATTCCCACACAGAATATAATACTTAAATTGTTAATCAAAAACATCAGCGAGTCATAGATCATCTTTCCTATCAGACGAAATGGCGCTGCCTGCAAAAATGTAACCTTTGATGTAATCGAAGTATTTGTCAGCAGGATGCCTAAGATAAGAATTGTTCCAGCCACCGAAAGATACATAAGCGGCTGTACAATTGATTTTGAAAATCGTTCTAGCGTGCTTTTTAGTTTGTCTTTCATTATTTTCCCCATTTCCGCGCTGTTTTTGCGCAAAGTCAATATGGCTTATTAGCCTCTTCTATTATCTGTTTGTAAATATAAGAATAATATGATAAGCCAGATATCCTTTTTCTGCTTCTGTAACTTTTTTTCCGTAAGTATTCTCAATATAATCTGCTATTCGTTCCACACAGGCAAATTCCTCAGGATGATCACTGCGCTCCAGCACATCCTTAAGCTCTGTCTGAAGCTGTTCTTCCTCTTTGTCTAACACTCTTCTGGCAAAAAACTGCAAATGCCGCACAAAACGGTCACACATTAAGGAATCCCTGTCAATCTCCACAGAAAC
>CAMUFS010000357.1 GCA_947088195.1 uncultured Clostridia bacterium | reverse complement strand
CAAAAGGAACGACAAGAGAGAAGCAAAAAAGAAATTTTTCAAGCCGCGGTGGAGGAATTTGGTCAGGATGGATATGAAAAGGTGACAATCGAGCGTATCTGCTCCAACCACGCTATCTCAAAAGGAATGATGTATCATTATTATTCCAACAAAGATGAATTATTTCTTTTATGTGTACAAAAAACGTTTGAGACATTGAAGAATCATATTGAACAGAACATAGAAGAATTGTCCAAACAAAATACATTTGATGCAATAAAGAATTATTTTTTAATACGAGAACATTTTTTTGAGTTATACCCACAGTATCAACTAATTTTTGAGACAGCTATTATTTATCCGCCAAGACATCTCTCTGGGCAGATTCAGGTACTGCACCAGCCGATTATGGATATGAATTGGCATTTTCTTGAGAATGTTGTTTCTCGTATGTCCTTGCGCCCAGATCTGAACCCGGAAAAAGTAATCCGTTATCTGCAAAGCATCGAGCCTGTTCTGTGCTCAATAATTGACCGATACCAAGGAGAAAAAACAACACAGAATTTGCATACCATGTTGGAGGCGATTCAAGAGATTTTAAATATGGCACTTTTTGGTGTTCTGAAACAGCCCGATATATGCCAAGAGAAAAATTTTTTATAACATGATGTCACACATAATAGTCACTTTATTCATCACTTATTGTGATAAATAAAGTGACTATTAAACTAAATATCCTTTTAAATCTCACTCCGGCAAACTATCCCGCACACAGAGCGCCCCATATCCTGTCAGTGGATTTGGATGCTCGTCAAATCCGGGTAGATGCTTTGCCCCACGTATTAAAAACGCTTTTACTTTCTCTCCATACAGATAAGGATCTATTCCCCTCACAATGCCATATTCCATTAAAAGCGCGGCGGCACCTGTCACAAATGGGGCCGCAAAGGATGTGCCCGTGCGTGCGATATAGCCCCCATAAGGTGCCGGTGCCATAATTCCAGATCCCGGTGCAACAAGCTCAGGCTTTACCATTGGCACCACTCTTGTGTACCCTCTTCCTGAAAAATTGCTAAAAGCATTTAGCTTAGAATCATACGCACCCACGGAGATCACCTTCGCCGCTGTGGATGGTATTGTCAAAGTGGTATCCGGTGTCGGAAAGGAGAATTTTGTCCCGCTATTCAGCACCCCTGACGATGGCATCCAAAAATGATATTCTCCCTCTACAATGCGTCCGGCAAGAAGCCGTATCGCATAGATTCCACTGTTTAGATAAGAAGCTTGTGCTGTGGGAATCATATCCAGATAGATCTCCTGTGCCCTTGTATAAGGCGCTGGCTCTCCATAATATAAGAGAAATTGTGTGTGTCCAATTTGAAATCGCTGTGTCCCTAGCCGCTGCTCAAAGGGACCAACCCGCTCCCCAGAAGGACTGATTAGTTCCAAAAGAATTTCATCTACATAATATTTCCAAAATTGAATGTTAATCTGACTCTCATATGGAGATACTGTAAATTCAATTAACTTACTCTCTCCAGTCTGTATCTTTCCCGATGTGTGCCCCTGCGCTGCTCCTTCATTTCCTGTGCCAGTGACAATTACATTCCTTCCCATATCGGACGCTATATTTAGAAAGCTCTCCAAAAGAGCTGTTCCATCATGAGAGCCATAGGTGTTTCCAATGCTGATATTGACAGCAAGAGGCATATTTCTCTTAGCGGCAAACTTTACCACATAGTCCACTGCCTGCATAAGCTCTGTTGTCCTTGGAAATCCTCGATTTCTCGATCTGCCAAGCTTTACAATAATCAGTGTGCTCTCAGGCGCCACTCCCTGATACCGGCGCCCTGACGCACGCCCATTGCCGGCTGCAATGCCTGCGACCGCCGTTCCATGTCCACTTTCGTCCGTCACGGGGACAAGGCGCGCTCCCCCCTCTCTTCCCCTTTGTATGGCCTCATTGATCTGCTCCTCTGTAAACTCCACTCCCATCCGGTATCCCTCCGGCGGACTTTGATTCTCAGAAGGAATCAGCGTCTGATCCCAGATACGCAAGATTCTAGTTGTGCCATCCTCCTTTTGAAAATCAGGATGAAAATAGTCAATGCCAGAATCCAAAATCGCCACCAGACAGCCATTTCCAAAAAGACCAGGATTCCCATTCCCCAGCCCTGCTGCTGCCTGAACGGAGGCAATACAAGAGGCTCTTCTCCCCTCATCTAATTCAAAAAAAAGACTTTTTGGCTTTTCAATATAAGCAATTTCTGGAATTTTAGAAAGCAGGTCGAGCTGCTCTTTGCTAACGGTAAAAATAGCATATCCTCCAAGCAGCTCGACCTGATTCTGAAACAATCCTTCATATTGTCTAAGATTTCCACTAAACCTTACTATCACTTCCCACTCAGAAGAATCCTCCTCAACTCCCACGCCAAGCTCCAAAGACCGCTCTCTCTCCTCCTTTGTCACCTGAAGGGAAAGATTGAGAAGATTCTCCCTTTTCTGACTATCCATTCTATCTGCCACTCCTGTTTTCTTTCTACATCTTATTCCCTATATCAGATAGCTATACCTATGGCAGAGCTTTTATTAAGCAAGAAAACTATACTGTGACATATAAAGATTATAATATTCTCCTTTCTGTTCCATCAACTCCTCATGATTGCCCCGCTCCATAATCTTTCCTTTATCAATATACATAATGCAGTCCGCAGACTGAATGGTGGACAGTCTGTGCGCGATAATAAACGATGTTCTGCCCTCTAAAAGCTTCTTTAACCCTCTTTGCAGCACAATTTCTGTCTCTGTGTCAATGCTTGATGTTGCCTCATCCAGAATCAATATTTTCGGATCTGCCAACAGTGCTCGCGCAAAGGAGATAAGCTGTCTCTGCCCCGCTGACAAGCGACTTCCTCTCTCATTGACCTGCGTCTGATACCCATTTTCCATCTGCATAATAAAATCATGTGCACACACTGTTTTTGCTGCACGTACTACATCCTCATCTGACGCCTCCATATTTCCATAGCGAATATTATCCATAATGGTGCC
>CAMUFS010000356.1 GCA_947088195.1 uncultured Clostridia bacterium | reverse complement strand
CAGCAGATTGGAAAATACTTAAATGAGAATAAGAACAAGAAGAGCCAAAGAAAAAAAGTGCTAGTGGTGGATGATTCCAGTATGATGTGCCAGATGATGCAGAAGCTGTTAGAAAAAGAGTATGATGTCACAGTGGCAAATTCGGGTTTATCTGCTATTCGATGCATTACCTTGGATCGCCCAGATTTGGTGCTTCTTGACTATGAAATGCCAGTATGCGACGGCAGGCAGGTACTAGAGATGATCCGATCCGAGAAGGACATGGCAGATATATCTGTATTCTTTTTGACGGGAAGAATAGATAAAGAAAGTGTGGGTAAGGTGGTATCGTTAAAACCGGAGGGATATCTGGTAAAAAGCCTAAGACCGGAGGAAATCAAAAAAAATATTGACAATTACTTTAAAAAGAAAATGGAAATGAATAACTAATTAAAAAAAGGTTACATGGTCAATTTATTGAGTGGTCCTTTTTCAAACATGATTTAATAAGCTTTTTATAAATGGATTTATGAAGAAACCTGAATTATTTTTCTTGCTTTTTTGGCAGAATACTGATAGAGTGAATAGAAAGATAATCTATATATAAAAAGAAAGGAAATCAAATGGACGATCGTATGAATGAAAATGCAAATGAAGAACAAACAACTGTCACACTCACTCTGGAGGATGACACAGAGGTAGAATGTATGGTTCTTACCATATTCCCTGCTGGAGAGCGGGAATACATTGCACTGCTCCCCATGGATTCTGTGGATGATGATGAAGGTGAAGTATATTTATACCGCTATGAAGAAGATACAGACGGCAATCCAAATCTCACTAATATAGAAGATGACGATGAATATGAGATTGTCTCAGATGCTTTTGATGAGCTGCTTGACGAGCAGGAGTATGAAGAGCTTGTCGGAGAAGAGGATCTGTAAAAGGAAAAGCTTTTAAAGTAAGATTGGACAGAGAAGAATAGGATTCTTTCCTGTCCAATTTGTATTTCTAAAATATTTCTATAATCGTTGCGCCTGTTTTAACAAATGCGATAAATTCATCCAATACTGCACCACACAAAATATATTGTCCGCCATTGTATTCTTTTTTATCGCTGGTTCTTATCCACTTTCCCTCTGGCAGATACACCTTGCGTTCAACTTGGCCTTGATCCAGAATGGGAGCGAAAAGAATATCTGATCCAAACATATATTGATCATCCAAAAGATAAGTCTCTTGATCACAAGGAAAGTCAAAAAACATGGGGCGCATAATTGGTGTTCCCTCTTTTGTGGCAATATCCATATGAAGCATAATATATGGTTTTAGTCTTTCGCGCAATTCTATTAGTTTCTTTAATATAGGATAATTTCTTTCCCCAAAACTCCATATTTCATTGTCTCCTCCGCTTTTTTCTAGCACCTCAGGATGACGATCCACCTGATTTTTTGTTTTTTGTCTTGCGCCATGTAGCCGCATAACAGGGCAAAATACACCAAATTGAAACCAGCGTACAATAAGCTCTTGGAAGTAGGGGTTCTCGATGTCTCCGCTGTGAAAGCCTCCAATGTCACTATTCCACCAGGGGATTCCACACATACCCATGGAAAGTCCTGACACCACACTTTGTCTTAATGCCTTGAAGGTGGAGGGAATATCGCCGTTCCAAAGGATTGTGCCAAATCTTTGGCTTCCCAGATAACCAG
Source organism: uncultured Clostridia bacterium (assembly GCA_947088195.1). GTDB lineage: Bacteria > Bacillota > Clostridia > Lachnospirales > Lachnospiraceae > RGIG8607. Next base: position 1,343 of record CAMUFS010000356.1, on the reverse strand, counting down.
CACGTGTCAAAACGGCAATTTCTTCTTCTCCTTCTGCTTTTAGTCCATCATAAAAACCTTTTGCATAATAATAGGGATACAATAATGCTATCTGTGCACCATTTCCCAGATAGAACTTTAAGTTGTCAAACTGCTGCGGATGTATTTCCGGCTCTGCCTGATCCAGCCAAAATGTCTTAATTCCATATGTATAATAATTTTTCTTAACCTGAGCCCACACATACTTGCGCGTCTCTGGATGAGTGACATCAACATAGGTCTGCTGCCCGTGAAAAGAAAAGATTCCATATTGGCCATTTTCTGTGCGTACCAGCATATTATTATCATCCAGATAAGTATAATTTTTGCTATTAGGATTGATGGTGGGCCAGATAGAAACTACAGGTTCAATTCCCATTTCTTTAAGCTCTTCGCACATTGCCCTTGGATCAGGCCACAGACTTTGATCAAATTCCCAATTTCCCTGTTCGGTCCAATGAAAGAAATCTATGACAATCACATCAATAGGAATATTTCTTCTTTTATATTCCCGCGCAACGGCCATTAAATCCTCTTGACTCTCATAGCGCAGCTTACATTGCCAAAAGCCTGCTGCCCATTTAGGAAATTGAGGCGCAAAGCCTGTGAGTTCACAATACTTTTTCATAATATCAGCCGGTGTGCGGCCGCCAATAATAATATAATCTGCCTGATATGCGCTGTCGCACATCCAGAGGGTATGATTTTTTGTCAGCTCACAGTGGCCTATGGCAGGATTGTTCCACAAAAAGCCGTATCCAAGTGAAGAATACACAAAGGGTATAGATGCTTTTGTATTATAGTGCACAAGCTCATATGCACTGCCCTTGCGGTCAAAAAAGTCCTGTTGTTCTTGTCCTAATCCATAAAAATGCTCCTCTTCCCTTGCCTCAAATACCGCTTTTATACAATAGTGATCTCCTTCTATATGACGGAAGATTCCGTCATCTTCTTTTTTTGTGCGAAGAATCTCTAGACAATTTTTATAGAAAACAATCTGATAATCGCCCCATATTTTTGTAAGCTCTGCCGATAAAGTACCTGTGGTTAATACAGCCATTTCCTTATTGCCGCTTACTACACAGCTATCAGACAAAGGTGGCAATAGAGTCCATCGCTCTTCCGAAAGCGCAGCATTGCGCGATACCCTTACACGGATGCGATCCTCGCCATACGCTTCCACTCTCACAACCTTATCACGCATAGAAAATGCAATATAGCTTTTGCCAATCAATATTTCGCTCATAAAACCCTCCTTTTGTTGATTTCTTTATGTGTTAATATTACACTTATTTCTATCTTTTTGTAAATACTATACTTTATAC
>CAMUFS010000355.1 GCA_947088195.1 uncultured Clostridia bacterium | reverse complement strand
GTAAAGCAGATAGAATACACGCTTAGCCGAATTGAGGGAAATTACGCAGTGACAAAAGAATCTGGGCGCATCTATGTGAATACAGAAGGAGAGTATGACTACGAGGAACTGATCCAAGCATTGCAGCATGTATTTGGCATTGTCGGGATTGCACCTATGGTACAGGTGGAAGATGAAGGGTTTGAAAAACTTGCAGAGGAACTGATCGCCTATGTGGATGCTGCCTATCCCAATAAAAGCTTTACTTTTAAAGTACATGCAAGAAGAGGAAGAAAAAATTATCCCATGGATTCCATGGAGCTTAATAAAGAGCTTGGATCACGGCTACTTGAGGCATTTAAAGAGCTTAAGGTGGATGTACATCATCCCGAAGTCAATCTATATGTAGAGATCCGTCAGCGAATTAATTTATTTTCAAAGGTAATACCCGGATGTGGAGGGATGCCGGTGGGAACGAACGGCAAAGCAATGCTTCTATTATCTGGTGGTATAGATAGCCCTGTGGCGGGCTATATGATAGCAAAACGCGGAGTGGTGTTAGAAGCGGTTTATTTTCACGCGCCACCTTACACCAGTGAAAGGGCAAAACAGAAGGTGGTGGATCTGGCAAAACAGGTTGCAGCCTACGCGGGACCAATTCGCCTGCACATTGTAAACTTTACTGATATTCAGCTCTATATCCATGAAAAATGCCCACATGAGGAGCTGACCATTATTATGCGCCGCTATATGATGAAAATTGCGCAGCAGCTCGCAGAAGAAAATGGTGCCTTGGGGCTTATCACCGGGGAGAGCATTGGACAGGTGGCAAGCCAGACCATACACAGCCTCTATGCGACAAATGAGGTTTGTACAATGCCTGTGTTCCGCCCACTTATTGGATTTGACAAACAAGATATTGTCGACATTGCGCTCAAAATTGGAACCTATGAAACCTCCATTCTGCCATATGAGGACTGTTGTACTATATTTGTGGCAAAGCATCCCGTCACAAAACCAAATCTAAAAGTAATACGCCACTCAGAGGAGAACCTATCAGAAAAAATAGAAGAATTAGTCACGACAGCACTTGATACAAAAGAAACTATGCTATGCAAAGCCTGACATACACTTTATAATTGCCCAAATACAAACAAAGAAAAAAAGAGGGCATCCGCTCTGGATACCCTCTTGAGTTATTCGCCAAAAACTACCGCTTCTGCGACAGCACCCCATTGACTTGGCTTAATTTAGATTAAGTATGGTGTCAGAACAGAAAGGATCTCTGATGTATCACCTTCAGCATGAATATTCAGATCGATAGGCTTGGACAGATCCAGACTGAAAATACCCATAATAGACTTTGCATCGATCACATATCTGCCAGATACTAAGTCAAAATCAACATCAAACTTTGTGATGTCGTTGACGAAAGCTTTCACCTTGTCAATAGAGTTTAAAGAAATTTTTACTGTTTTCATTGTAATACCCTCCTTGTTTGTTAAACATAACAAATGAAATATTGTCTACGGTTCTATACTAACGGTAATGAATGGAAAAGTCAATATACAAAGTTAATAAAAAAATGTCTCAACATTACGCATAGTATCCATATTATGGGAAAAAATAGATAATTTAGAGAGAGAACGAGGTTAAAATATTATGAAAAAAGCTGCATTACACAATTTAGGCTGCAAGGTAAACGCATATGAGACAGAGGCAATGCAGCAGAGATTAAAAGAAAACGGCTACACCATTGTGCCATTTACAGAAGAAGCCGATGTCTATATTATCAACACCTGCACAGTCACAAACATAGCGGACCGAAAATCCCGTCAGATGTTACACCGGGCAAAGAAAAGAAACCCCAATGCCATCGTTATAGCCGCCGGCTGCTATGTACAAACTGCAAAGGAAGCATGTGAGGCGGATAAGTCCATTGACATCATAATAGGAAACAACAGAAAAAAAGACATTATTCAAATTCTGGAAGAATACCAAGCCAAGAGAAAAGAAACAGATACCATAATAGACATTAACCACACCACAGAATACGAAGATATGCCAGTGACACAGATGGAGAACCACACCCGCGCCTACATAAAAATACAGGATGGATGCAACCAGTTCTGCACCTACTGTGTGATTCCCTACGCAAGAGGAAGAGTGCGAAGCAGAGATGCCAAATCCATAAAACAAGAAGTACAAGAACTGGCCAGTACAGGATTTAAGGAAATTGTGCTGACAGGAATCCATCTAAGCTCCTATGGAATAGACAAGGAGGAAACCTGCACGCTTTTGTCCCTGATTGAACAACTACATAGAATATCAGGCGTCGAGAGGATTCGTCTGGGCTCCTTAGAACCAAAGATAATCACGGAGGACTTTGTAAAAAAAATCAGTACTCTGTCCAAGGTATGTCCTCACTTTCATCTTTCTCTTCAAAGTGGAAGCAACACTGTATTAAAAAGGATGAATCGCCGTTACACCAGCGAAGAATATGAAAAAGGCTGCCAGATTCTAAGAAAATACTATAAAAACCCAGCGATCACAACGGATATTATAGTAGGCTTTCCGGGAGAAACAGAAGAGGAATTTAAGCAGACCTATGCCTTTGCCCAACAGATAGCCTTTTATGATATGCATATCTTTAAATACTCAAGGCGAGAGGGCACAAAAGCCGCCGAGATGGAACAGCAAATTCCAGAACAAACAAAGACAGAGCGCAGCGAACAACTGCTTACATTAGCAGAAAAATTGTCAGAAGAATATAGAAAAAGATTTATTGGACAGGAAATGGATATACTAATAGAAGAGACGGAAACAATAGACGGAGAAGAATATCAGGTGGGACACACATGCGAATACATTAAGGTTGCGGTGAAAGCGGCTGAAAATCTGTGTGGAAGGATAGTGAAGGTACACTTAAAAAAGATAATGGAACAAAAAAGTGAGATTATATATGGGGACGTAATATAAATAGGAATAAGGCTGAAAGATATTTGTTTATAATCATTTTCGAAGGTGGTCCGTGGCGCCAAGCTACTATTATA
>CAMUFS010000354.1 GCA_947088195.1 uncultured Clostridia bacterium | reverse complement strand
AAGAGAATTATCTATAAGACCACGTTCCTTGCTTATCTGCATAGATGCAAGCATGCCGAGAGCAACACATTCTCCATGAAGAAGAGCCCTTTGATTTGCTTCCATCTTAAGGGTTTCTATCGCATGTCCAAGAGTATGCCCAAAGTTTAAAAGTGCTCTCTCTCCTTTTTCTTTTGGATCCTGTTCCACCACGGAACGCTTAATTTCACAGCTTCTACAGATCATTTCTTCAAGAATGGACAAGTCTCTTTCTTGTATAGCAGACAGGTTTTCTTCCAGCCACTTGTAATATGCCCCATCCTTAATCAATGCATGCTTGATAATTTCTCCCATGCCAGATAGATATTCTCTCTCAGGGAGTGTTTTAAGTGTGGCAAGGTTCATATAGACTAATTTGGGCTGATAAAAAGCACCAACCATATTTTTATAACTGTCAAAATCCACTCCGGTCTTGCCGCCAATGCTGGAATCAACCTGTGACAACAAAGAAGTAGGAAGCTGGACAAAATCTATACCTCGAAGATATGTGGCAGCAGCATAACCCGTCAAATCACCTGTGACACCTCCGCCAAGAGCAAGCAGCATATCAGAGCGTTCAAATTTGTGCTCTATCAGATCACGATACAATTCTTGAACCGTATTTAGATTTTTATTCTCCTCCCCTGCTGAAAAAGTGTGTATAATGACAGCTTTTGCATAGGGAGAAAGAAGAGCTTGAAGCTCTTTTGCATAGAGAGGCCCTACATTTGATTCTGTGACAATACATAGCTTGCGGTTTCTGATTGTCAGGGTATTTAATTTCTCTGGAAGCCTTTGATAATCCATCTCTGTCACAATCTCATAACAAGGCTTTTCTTCATAGTTTACAAGTAATTCCATCATTCATCTTGCTCCTTTTCGGGCTGTTCTTTTTTATTGACCGATTCTTTTGCCTGCTTCGTAAGATTTTTTGCAAGATTTTTTTCTGCCTCTGCAAGCTTCCCTTCTGGATCAAATGGCTGAAAACTGTCGTTTTCTAAAAGCTCCATCTGTGTCTTAATAATCTGGCGGTATTGCATCTTATAAATTTTATATTGTGCCATTAACGCTTTTGTCTTTCCACGCACTTCTGCAAGCTCCTGTTTTGCTGCTGAGACAATATCTCTCGCTCTTGCATGAGCATCTGCCTCAATCGCGTCGGCGGAAGCTCTCGCTGTCTCTTTTGTCTCATCCGCAGCCTTCTGTGCAAGCACCAGTGCTTTTTGAAGAGATTTCTCTATCACTTTATAGTTATGAAGCATATTCATCAGATTTGTGATCTTTTCCTGTGCTTCTATATTATCTTTATAGAGCTTCTCATAATTCTCGCTCACTTCAGCAAAAAAAGCTTCCACATCTTTTTTATCATATCCAATCCCGGACTTAAAGGTTTTTTTCTGTATATCAATCGGTGTCAGCATATATATCTTTCTCCTTATGTATATTTATTCAGGGATATATAGGCACGTCCCTTTTTTGTTGTCCCTACAGTTTCATTATAGATAAATTTACCATATCCTCTCACAGATACTATATCACCATCTTTAAGCATATAACTGTTTGACTCTATAAGCCGGCTATTGACAAACACCTTTTTTCCTTCAATTAAACCGGAAAGACTGCTTCTTGAACCGCGAAAGGCAAGTGCCAGCACGCTGTCTAAACGTGGTGTTGCAACAGAACCTCGTATTTCCTCGAAGCTGGGCTTAATTTCCACTACATCGTTTGCTGTGGTGACAAGAACATGACTGTGCTTTACCATAAACAGATTTTCTGCAATATAATCCTTTATATTCTCTTTACAATAAAGATATGCCGTGTGCCCAGCAAGTATAATATCTCCCAGAACAGATCTCTCTATGCCAAGATTCATCAATGCGCCAAGATAATCCCTATGGCTAAGGTCTTCAAAAAACCTTTCATTTGCAGGAATTAGCTTTAATATGGCAATGGGATGATATTGCTCCTGATAACTTTGATCTGGCAAAAAAATAACAAGCTTTCTCTCTGATATAGAATTACCGCCGCTTAACATAGAATAAACCGGCGGTAATTCTTTTTTTTGCTGCTCCCACTGCTGGCAGAAAAAATCTTGTTCATATAAAGTTAAAAAATCTGTTGACGTGGGAATCCCCCTTTGGTATGTCAGCTCTGCAAGCTCCAAAAAGCGATTTCTCAATATCTGTTCTTCCTTGGTCATATGCCATCCTTCCTACATATCCGAGCCTTGGAAGGCGGACACGTCAAAATTACCCGTATTGCTCAGCAGATCTTGAAAATCTCCAGAAATATCTACGGATTCCGGCGTTATAATAAAAATATAATTTGAGACTTTTTGCAGATTTCCATTAATCGAATAACAAGCTCCCGATGTGAAATCAATAATTCTTTGCGCAATACTCACCTGAAGACCCTCAAGATTCAGTATCACGGCACGTCCACTTAGCAGAGTGTCACTGATCTCGCGTCCATCCTCTACGGTGGAAGGCTTGATCACACAAACCTCCATCCCCTTATTGCTTGTCCGCATCGGTATTACCTTGCCCTTTACAGGCTTAAAGCGCGCTTTTTTATCCTGCTCTTCTTGCTCAGTCTCTTCCTCCTTGTATGTACTTTCCTTCTTCGAAACGGATTTTTTTACCGGTCTTGGCATCTCTTCTTCGTAATCGCTGTCATCATAATCCTCATAATCATCTTCTTCATAATCATTCAGATGCATGAAATCCAGAAATCGATTCATTATCTTGCCCATCCTTTATTCTCTCCTATTGATATATTCTTTCTCCGAAGATTCCGGTACCTACCCTGACGTGAGTAGCGCCTTCCTCTATAGCAATCTCATAGTCATTTGTCATGCCCATGGACAAAATATCCATATATACATTATCAATGTTTTTGTGATTGATGTCAACAGATAATTGCTTTAAATTGTGGAAATATATTCGATTATCTTCTGGATTTTCTACAAATGGAGCGATTGTCATCAGTCCTTTTATTGAAATATGTGGAAATACAGAAATTTTTCTGAT
>CAMUFS010000353.1 GCA_947088195.1 uncultured Clostridia bacterium | reverse complement strand
TCTCTTCGAATTTTCAAGGTTGGTTTGTTTCTATGCTGTTCAGTTATCAAGGTTCCATCTGTCATCCTGCGGCTTAGAAGTTTGTCTGCTGCAAGCGACTTCCTTATAATAGCACTTCATATTTCGTTTGTCAACAGGTTTTTACAAATTTTTTCAAATTTTTTATTTCAAGCATTTCCCAAAGGAAAATATACCTTTCTTTCCCGCATATTTGTATCATTTCCTTAAATGATAATTATATTCATATTCAGGAAAAATTTTTACAACATTTAAAGCAATGCGATTGCCTCTCTCACCCCCAGTACTCCCATCAGAGATATTCCTTCTATATTTCCAAGTCCATGTATCGATGTTTTTGGCAAAATACATTTTCGAAATCCAAGCTTCTTTGCCTCCAGTATCCTCTGCTTTGTCATACTTACACCCCGCACTTCTCCTGATAAGCCCACCTCTCCAAATACAATGGTTTCCTCATCCATCGCCTTATCTCTATAACTTGACGCCAGTGCCATAATAATCCCAAGATCTAATGACGGTTCATTCATCTTCATTCCTCCTGCGATATTTACATAAGCATCGCAGTCTGAAAGATGTATACCAGCTCTTTTTTCAAGAACTGCCATCAACAGATTCACTCGATTATAATCTGTTCCTGCTGCCGTTCTTCTTGGCATACCAAAATTTGTCCTGCACACCAGCGCTTGAACCTCAAGCAAAATTGGACGACTTCCCTCCATGGAGCAAGTGACAACAGAACCGGAAGCGCCCTGTGGTTTTCCATTTAACATATATTCAGAAGGGTTTTTTACCTCGACAAGTCCCTTCTCCCTCATCTCAAATACCCCTATCTCATTTGTCGAACCAAATCGGTTTTTCACGGCGCGCAGAATTCTATATGCCGCATAGCGATCTCCCTCAAAATAGAGAACTGTATCAACCATATGCTCCAAAACTCTTGGACCAGCCACCACTCCCTCCTTAGTGACATGACCAACAATAAAAACAGATACGCCAAGTCCCTTTGCGATCTGCATCAACGCTCCCGTTGACTCTCTTACCTGGCTGACACTTCCCGGAGCAGAAGACACCTCCTCCTTATACATAGTCTGAATAGAATCAATAATCACAATGGATGGTTTTTCTTTCTCAATCGCAGCCTCGATTGACTCCAGACTTGTCTCACACATAAGAAGCAATTCCTTTGGAAAATTTCCCAGTCGATCTGCACGGAGCTTTATTTGTTTTAAAGATTCCTCGCCCGATATATAAATCACTTTTCTTCCATCTGCCAGCGTGTGACATATCTGAAGCAAAAGAGTGGATTTGCCAATTCCCGGATCACCTCCCACTAAAATTAAAGAGCCCGGCACAATTCCTCCGCCCAGCACCCTGTCAAGCTCCGCTAAGCCTGTTGAAATTCTCTCTTCTTCCCCTGCTGTGATCTCCGATAATCTGCAAGGCTCTGCCACACTCTTAAACCGCTTTGTCGCTACTGCTTTCGATGCCTTCTCTGACACTACTGGCTCCTCCACAAAGGTGTTCCATGCCTTACAAGCTGGGCACTGTCCCAACCATTTAGAAGACTCATAACCACACTCCTGACAAAAAAAAGCTATTGTTTTCCCCTTAGCCATATTTCCTCCCCAAAATTCATTACAACTACATTGCTTCTATTTGACAAACCTGCAATTACAGACATAATAATGCTCCCGGCATATCTTCTATAACCTTACAGAAAATATTACAGGGAGCACCTGTTTCTTTATGAAAGCTTAACTATTCTTACCTGCGCTGCATTTTCACTGCCCAGCTCTACGCTGAGTACCAGCTTGCCTCCCAGATTAGTCTTCATCTTTCCAGCACTCTTCTCATCAATAAATGTCTCATACTCACTTTCTGGCGCTAACTCCACTGTAATCTGTGAATCTGTTGTCCCCTCAACCAGAAATTCCATACCATTGTCGGTAACTTTAAGATTCATCACAGAAGTCCCCGGAACTGACTCATAGACAAACATCCCATTTCTCTCAAGTTTTGTTATCTCTTTAAAGGTCTTTACTTTATACAAATCCCCATTATGCTCATAATCCTCAACCTTCGATTTCTTTTCCAGAGAATAATTGCCAAAGCTTATTGTCCCATCTGCTTCTTTCCTTATCAATTCGCTTACTACCGACATTCTTTTGCCCTCCTGAATTTTTTATACCTACTTATCCTGCTTTGCAGAAATCTCCTGTACATCCATTATAATATACCTTCACAATCTTTGTCAATCACCCTATCGAACACTCCCTTTTACCTTTGGTGTTGCTGAAAATAGCCAAACAACAATCACTCAATACAGATAATCACCTGACAAACCAGTATTTACACATCTAACTCAAAGACTAAATCCATATCTTTTATTTTTCCATAATCGGACATAACCGTTGGAATACACCCTATATAACGATAACCTTTTTCTGCATATTCATCAATAATCTGTCTATGTTCCTCCGATCTCGCTCCAACAAACCTGCCTACATGGATAGAAACATATTCATATCTTTTCATTTCCAAAATACCTCCACAACTCCCAATTTATTATTCTGATTATATCATATCTAACCGTGCACTTCAACACAAAACCAGTGAGAGTACCATCGTCTAAAGCTAACACTATTTAAAATAAAAAGGACATCAAATAATACTGTTTTTTTACTATTGATTATATTCCACTTATGGAATATAATAGGGCTATAAAAATAGCATTTTAAGGAGGATTCGTGAATGTTAAAACACGGAATTTTAGGCTTGCTCAACTATCAGGAAATGACTGGCTATGAAATTATGGAGGTCTTTCGAGATTCTTTAAATTACTTTTGGGACGCAAAAACCAGTCAGATTTATAGGGAATTGCAGGGGCTGGAACAAAAAAAATGGGTTAGTAAAACGATTGTCCCACAAAAAGGGAAGCCCGACAAAAATGTTTATGCCATAACCACGACAGGGCAGACAGAATTGTTACGCTGGCTTGGCGATGAAGATTTAGGACTTAGAATTAAAACGCCAATTTTAATGAA
>CAMUFS010000352.1 GCA_947088195.1 uncultured Clostridia bacterium | reverse complement strand
TCTCCCTACTCGCCGCGCGACCTGTGCTCCACGTTAGTGGCATATTTCCTCTGCACAGGTCTGCGCAATCGAGTAGGGGATGCTTTTCTCACCTACTCGCGCGCTGGGCACCCGTCAGCTTCGCTGACAATACTCCTTTGGGTGCCCGTGCACAATCGAGTAGGGAAGTCTTTATCTCCCTACTCGCCGCGCGACCTGTGCTCCACGTTAGTGGCACATTTCCTCTGCACAGGTCTGCGCATAAAAAGCCTGCCCTTTGCGGGGCAGGTGTCTATGGTATTCCGTCTTCTTTACAGCCTATTGGTTTTACAAGCTCTGTGGGATCTTCCGGCTGATCCTTCTCGCCTTCTTTTCTCTTCCATATCTTAAATGCCTGATAAGAGCGAACAAAGTGTCTGGATAGAATCGAATTTTTTGACCGCATGGATCGATATTTCTCTGCAAGCTCTTTTAATCCTATGTCTGGCAATATGGATGTGTCAAAGCCAATGTAATTTTCTAATTTCTCAAAGATATTTTTTCTTTTCGGAAAAATATAAAACCTTTTCAATCGCTCCTGCATCTCGTCCACAATGGCAGATAATTTCTTAAGCCTGACATTCAGCCCAATCGCTCCAATCAAGCTGATCACAAAATCAATGATATAATAGATAATTAATCCTATACCAAGATAAACACCGATGCTCCTCGGATATAAATTTACAATCGCCTCCACCCATTTTTGCAGAAAAATAAATAAAAATAATGTGTAAAAGCCCCATGCAATCGTGCTTTCCAGACAGAGAATCCCTTTATAGTTAAATGGTTTGTCATTATAATCCCACCAGATACAGCCAAATATTCTTTGCATAATAATTGCTGTCACATATTCCAGTGATGTCGCCAAAAAAGTTCCTCCAAAATAGAGTGCCAGCCAATTCCCTTCCAATGGCCGCAGCACAAAATAGACTGTCAGTGCACCCACTCCGTAGATTGGGCACATTGGACCATGAATAAATCCTCTGTTTGTCAGCTTCTTATTGCAGAATGACATATAGATGGATTCTACCACCCAGCCAAGTATACTATAAATTAAAAACCAATGTACCACATGATAGACATCTGTACCAAAAAAAGGCATGTCCCAAATTTTCATTCTTACTCCCATCTGCCCCTTTCACGAACGCTTACCACATTCGCCTCTCCTGTCTGCCGCACCGGGGCATCTGTCACGGCAAAGACTTATCTCTCTATACACCACATATAAAAAATGCGAGCGCAATGCCAAGAACTGCGCCTGCCAATACCTGTAGCGGTGTATGGCCAATATATTCCTTCAAAAGTTCCTCCGGCAAGCCCTTGTATTCATGATTAAATGTGCTAACCATAAGATTAAGAAGCTTCGCCTGCTTTCCCGTCTCCCTTCTGACACCCATGGCATCATACATCACAACCATCGCCATTATAAAAGCTATGGCAAATTCTGATGAAGCGGGCCCATGGATGATTCCCGCTGCGGTGGTAAGGGCACATACTGTGGAGGAATGTGAGCTTGGCATACCACCTGATCCAACCAGACGCTCTGCGTGAAATTCCTTTGTCATCAGCACATTAATGCCCGTTTTTAGCACTTGCGCTGTAATCCAGCCGATCACAGCGCTCAAAAAAAGTTTATTATTTACTAATATCACGAAAAACTCTGCGATATCCCATCTCATACCGCAGCAGCCACCTTTCTGCCTCCAAACCGATGCACGGTCTCCACCAGACCACAGTGCTTATCGGCAAACATAACCACCATTCCCTCCCAGGTTTTTGGGGGAATGATTGTAAGAGGCCACATATGCCTTAGTATAATATCTCGTTCTGTTCCATTCAGCTCAAAAATCTGGTTGGCATTTCTCAGTGCCTTTCCCGGATGGGTAAAACCATGAAAATGCTCCCCTGTCTCTTTCGCGTGCGTGTGCCAGTCGTATAAATAGAGATCATGCAGCAATCCACCTCTCGCGGCAGAGCAATAATCCAGATCAAACCGCTTACAAACCTTATAGCTATAGTAGGATACATGCAGACAGTGAGTCAGCGTCGTCGTACAGCCATGCTGTACATACTGTCTCATTGATTGAAATGACTCATTCTTCAATATATCATGCACACATTCCAGATACTCCATATCTGCGAGACATTCCTCATCCCGAAGCCACTCTTCTTCTCTCAGACTTTTTAAAATATTCCCCTGAATGGGACTCCTTCTGATTAACCTTGCCATGTAATCCTTCCCTTTTATAAATATTTAAGATTTACAAAAAATATTTTATAATTGTCTTCTATATAATATCATATTTCCATGATGATGCAACCACTTTTAGAGATTCTTTAAAAAAAATTAAAAGATATTACTACTATTCACAGTTTTCTCTGTTAGCGCTAACCACACATAAGGAAAAGACCGTTGTATTCTCACAGCGGTCTTTTCCTTCTTCACCTTCTACATGCTCTGTCCGGGAGAGAACAGCATACGCACTTTTTTTACCTCATCATCCGTTGCTTTTTCAGCAGGAGTGTAGTATTGTTTGCTCTTGGCAAGCTGGTACAGCTCCTCCTGTGACATCTCACACTGATTACGAATTTGCTTTAATGTCTGCCGAAGCTGCATATTTTCTGTCTGAGGAATTATCTCTCCATATTTTGTCAGATTAGAATTTACACTCTCTAAGGCATCTACTACCATAACTTTTTCTTCCATGCTTACAGGCTCCTTTCTGTTACTGCAAGAACTTCATTAACTGTTGCTTTGTCTCCACTGCGGACTGCGCTGATTTCTGAAAAAATTGTTTCACTTCCTGATCGGACGCCGCATTGGCATATGCTGTCATCTTGCCATTGCTAGTCTCATAACCCATAATCAGATGCCTTAAATTTTGTAATTCCAATTCTGATAAATCTGCCATAAAAAAATCCTCCTTTTTCGTACTAAGCTCTGTGCTTATCTCTAACACTTCCTTAGTATCTGCAAAAAGGAGGATTTTATTCCTTATTTATAACTGATAATAAAGCTGCTCGTAACGCTTTGCCGAGCTATT
>CAMUFS010000351.1 GCA_947088195.1 uncultured Clostridia bacterium | reverse complement strand
GAAATCTGCAAATTTTCCAAAAATATCAAAAAATCCAAAGTATTCGCTGGCCTCTTCCTTGGGAATTAACTTTCCATAGTAGGCGCGTGAAAGGGACTGAATACCACCCTGACACATACCGACAGCGATGGCGAGAACCCAAAATTCCCATGCTTTATCAAGCTGATAGCCAAAAAGACAGATGGCAATATAACAGAGAATAAAAAAGCGTATCAGTTTGAGGGAACCATATTTTTGTGCGAGCTTGCCACTGATAATGGCACATGGAAAGGCCACAATTTGTGTTACAAGGAGAGCTAATATCATGGAGGTGCTGTCTATTCCCACTTCTCCGCCATAGGTTGTGGAGAGGGAAATAATGGTATATACGCCGTCAATATAGCAAAAATAGCCAATGACAAAGAAAAGAATCTTTTTTTCAGATTTAAGCTTTTGAAAAGTGGAACCGAGACGCTTAAAGACATCGGATAATGTATTGTCGCGGCGTTCCAGATAATATGTCTGCTTGACATTTTTAAGGAGCGGAATTGTCATGCCCACCCACCAGACAGCCGTGATCAGAAAGGAAACCTGTGTTGCCTGTGCCGTTGACAGTCCAAAGGGGCGGGTAAAGATGAGAATTATTCCTGCGACAAAGGGGATACAGCTTCCAATATAGCCCCAAGCAAAGCCGTGAGAGGATACCATATCCATGCGGGCATCTGTGGTGACATCTGTGATCATGGAATCATAGAATACATTGCAGGCACTATAGGAAAGTCTGGCTATCACAAATACAATTAAAAATACAAGCCATTGCTCTGTGAAGGAGAGGACGAGAAGTGCCAATATGGAAATACAGAGGGATGTGGAAAAAATAGGCTTTTTCATTCCCTTATAGTCGGCAATGGCTCCAAGAATAGGGGAGAGGATTGCAAGGATAAGGACGGATATAGCGGTGACGCTCGCCCATAAACCAGAAGTTCTTGCCTCTGTAATTCCTGCCTCAGATGCTAAGGACTGGAAAAAAATCGGGATAGTGGTGGAGACTAGCATAGTGAATGCGGAATTGCCCACATCGTATAAAATCCAACTAATCTCTGTTTTGTTAAGCTTTTCTTTCATATGTTTCATCATTCCTTTCTTTTTGTTCTTTTCATTTATTGTTTTCTTACTTTTAGTATACCGGAAAGATAGTAGTTTGACTATCAAAATTTTAGAAAATACAGGTAAAATTTCCAAAAAATGATACATAGAGAAAGAATTTTGTGTTATACTATAAAATGTAGTAAGTAAAAGGAGGAAAAGAGGACAAGTATGGAGATTTCAAACGTACCAGAATATGAGCTGATTGAACATCGTGCTCTCTCAGATATTCAGGCAGAAGGATATCTGCTCAGACACAAAAAGACTGGGGCAAGAGTGGTTGCCATTGAAACGGAGGATGAGAATAAGGTATTTAATATCGGCTTTCGTACTCCAGCGCCGAACAGTACAGGGGTTCCACATATTATCGAGCACAGCGTTTTGTGTGGTTCAGATAAGTTTCCTGTGAAGGACCCATTTGTAGAGCTTGTGAAGGGTTCTTTGAATACCTTTTTAAATGCGATGACCTATCCAGACAGAACGCTTTATCCGGTGGCAAGCTGCAATGACACAGATTTTCAGAATTTGATGGATGTCTATCTGGACGCTGTGCTGCATCCTAACATATATAAGCATAAAGAAATATTTATGCAGGAGGGATGGAGCTATCATTTAGAGGAGGAAGATGGTGAGCTTTCTTATAACGGTGTTGTCTACAATGAGATGAAGGGAGCATTTTCTCTGCCAGAGGGAGTATTAGACAGGGAGACTACGGCTGCTCTGTTTCCAGATACCAGCTATAAAAATGAGTCAGGGGGGAACCCAGAGAACATACCAGAGCTTACTTATGAAGGATTTTTGGATTTTCACAGGCGGTATTATCATCCATCTAACAGTTATATTTATCTCTATGGCAATATGGATATGGCAGAGAAGCTCGCTTTTATTGACAGAGAGTATTTAAGTCATTATGATTACTATGAGATTGATTCAAGAATTGCAGAGCAAAAGCCTTTTGATAAGGTGAAGAGGGTATGCAAGAGTTATTCCATCACAGATGCAGAAAGCTTGAAGGAGAATACGTATCTTTCTTATAATATATCCATCGGTGATGGGCTTGACAGGGACAGAAATCTTGCATTTGAGATTTTGACGTATGTCTTGGTATCTTCTCCCGGCGCGCCATTAAAGCAGGCACTTTTGGATTCTGGTATTGGAAAGGATGTATATGGAGGCTTTGACAGCGAACTGAAAAATAGTGTGTTTGCTATTGTGGCAAAGAACTCGGATAAAGAGAAGGAAGACGAGTTTGTAAAGATAATTATGGATACCGTAAAGAAGCTTGTGGAGGAAGGAATTGACAAGGGAGCACTGGAATCCGCCATTAATTATCTGGAATTTCAGTACAGAGAGGCAGACTTTGGCAGGTATCCAAAGGGGCTGATGTTGGGGCTTCAAGTGTATCAGAACTGGATTTATGATGATAAGAAGCCATTTATGAATCTGGAGATGAACCAATGCTTTGCACAGATGAAAGAGAGGGTGAGGAGCAGCTATTTTGAGGATATGCTACGAAGCTGCGTCCTTGAAAACAAACATGCAGCGATTGTGATTATTGAGCCGGAAAAAGGACTTACCACTAAGCGTGAGGAGGAATTAAAAAAGAAGCTTCAGGCTTATAAGAATAGTCTTTCTTTGGAGGAGAGAAGAAGGCTTGTGGAGGAGACGAAGAAGCTGGCACTCTATAAGGACACTCCTTCTTCACAGGAAGATATGAAGAAGATACCGCTGCTTAAGAGAGAGGATATTAAGAAGGAGGCGTCTCCTTTTGTTCTTGAGGAGCGTGAAGTATCTGGGACAAAGGTATTGTTCCACAATATTTTCACAAATGGAATTGGCTATCTGAACCTTGTATTTTGTGCAGATGATCTGCCGGAGGAGATGCTTCCATATTTCAGTTTGTTAAAGAGTATACTTGGTTTTGTGGATACTACGCACTACAGTTATGAAAAGCTGTT
>CAMUFS010000350.1 GCA_947088195.1 uncultured Clostridia bacterium | reverse complement strand
ACGTTTTGAACTAAGCGGGAGCGGGGTGACGGAGGACTATAGCCAATTCTTTGGGTGGACCTGTCTCGAACATGATTTTCTTATTACAAATAAGCGACAACTATATTTCGTATAAAGTATGGTTTTATGTTTGTCTCATTGTTGTGGAAAAAGTGCTTGACAAGATTAGATTCCTGTTATAAACTAGATTTTGTGTTAAGCGTTAGCACAAGCTGGAATAGCTCAGTTGGTAGAGCACTTCACTCGTAATGAAGGGGTCGAGGGTTCGAGTCCCTTTTCCAGCTTTGATGGTATAGAAAGCCGCAGAAGAGGGATCTGATGCGGCTTTTTACGATTGTTTAAATATTTTCGGATAGATTCCCGACATTTGATTTCAGGAATAAATACCAAGCTTTTGTCGTAAAGTGATAAAAAGGATAGTGGCGGATTTATCATGAGGGTATGTGAGCTTAGACAAAAGGAAGTTATCAATGAGAGAGACTGCAAGGTTTTAGGATGTGTGGCAGATGTAGAGATTGATATGGTATCGGGCAAGGTGCTTGCATTGATTATTCCGGGGCCGGGAAAGTTATGTGGAATTTTTGGAAGAGATATGGAGTATGTTATACCATTTTCCTGTATTTGTCAGGTGGGAGAGGATATTATTCTGGTTAATGTAAAGATTGAGGAAGTCTATGTAAAATGTAAGTGTTGATTGAAACAGAAAATTTGACTTGCAAAAGAGAATATACCATGGAGGTGAAAGAATATTGAAATGTCCTTTTTGTAACAAAGAGAATACAAAAGTAATTGATTCCAGACCATCAGAGGAGAACAATTCCATTCGCAGAAGACGACAGTGTGATGAATGTGGAAAGAGGTTTACCACATATGAGAAGGTGGAGACAATTCCGCTTGTTGTGATTAAGAAGGATAACCGAAGAGAACCTTATGACAGGGAGAAGATAGAGGCAGGGATCGTGCGTTCTTGCCATAAGCGTCCAGTGTCTATGAATCAGATCAATGAGTTTGTAGATGAGATAGAGAATATTGTTTTTCGCATGGAGGAGAAGGAGGTGCCCAGCTCGCGCATTGGAGAGATTGTGATGGGCAAGCTTAAGGATTTCGACTCAGTTGCTTATGTGAGATTTGCGTCGGTATATCGGGAATTTAAGGATGTTGGGACTTTTATGGAGGAGCTTAAAAAAATATTGGATAAGGACGGAGAGAGATGCTAAAGAGCTTTTACCCAAAGGAATATCTGGATTCTGTTTATCAGATTGATTTTCGGGCTTTGTATCAAAAGGGAGTGCGCGGCGTATTGTTTGATGTGGATAATACGCTGGTGCCTCACGGTGCGCCGGCAGATGACAAGGCAAAGGCATTGTTTGTAAGTCTTGGTGAGCTTGGAATTAAGACATGCCTAATCTCAAACAATAAGCTTGGGCGGGTGAAAAGCTTTGCGGATTCTGTGGGTGCTGCCTATGTTGAGAATGCACATAAGCCCTCGGTAAAGGGATATCAGAGAGGAATGGAGAAGATAGGTTGTAGCCAAGGGAATACAATATTTGTGGGTGATCAGATTTTTACTGATATTTATGGGGCAAACCGTGCTGGTATTTTCACTATATTGGTAAAGCCCATTCATCCAAAAGAAGAGATTCAGATTGTGCTAAAACGTTATTTGGAGCATGTAGTGCTCTATTTTTATAAAAAGCAGAAATACAAAAACAAGAGGTGAATGATGAAAGAGATTAATGGAAGGACAAGAATTTGCGGTTTGATGGCAAATCCAGTTGGACATACACTATCGCCGTTTATTCATAATACACTGGCGGATAGAACGGAGATAAATATGGCATATGTTCCTTTTCAGCCAGAGAAAAGTGGGCTTGATGCGGCGGTAAAGGGGGCTTATGAGTTAAATATTTTGGGATTGAATGTCAGTGTACCATATAAAGTTCAGGTGATGAAAAGTCTTGTTTCCATCGATCCGATGGCAGAGGCAATCGGTGCGGTGAATACATTAGTTCGCGTGGAAGGTGGATACCATGGATATAATACAGATATTGCAGGGCTTAAGAGAGCGATGGCAGTTGATGGCATAGGGATAAAAGGCAGACAGGTGGTGGTTCTTGGCGCAGGTGGTGTGGCACAGACAGCGGCACATCTGTGCGCAAGTGAGGGGGCAGACAAGATTTGGATTTTAAATCGCACATTTGATCATGCTGCGGCACTTGCAGAAAAAGTGGAGCGTTATTATCATGTAGAATGTACAACACTGCGGACAGAGGATTATAAAAAGCTTCCAGAAAATCACTATCTGGTTATTCAGACTACGAATGTGGGAATGTATCCCGATATACAACATGCAGTAATAGAAGAAAAGGAATTTTACCAGATGGTGGAGACAGCATATGATCTGGTTTATACGCCATTTGAGACAGCATTTATGAAATATGCCATGAATTATGGCGCAAAGGCTTACAATGGACTGCGCATGTTGCTTTATCAGGGAATCTGTGCCTATGAACTCTGGAATCATACAACGGTGCCAGAGGAAGTGGCAGAGGAAATTTATGGCTTATTAAAGAAGGAGCTTGGTGTAAAATGAAGCCTATTATATTGATTGGTTATATGGGGGCAGGCAAGACGACAGTGGGACAGCTTTTGGCAGATCACCTTTCTCTTTCTTTTATGGATACCGATAGTAGGATAGAAGAGCAAGAGAAACGAAGTATCCGTGTGATCTTTGCTCAGGATGGAGAGGAGAGCTTTCGTGATATGGAGACAGCGCTTCTTGAAAATCTGCTGGAGCATAAGCTTTCTGATGTTGTTCTTTCTGTGGGTGGAGGGCTTCCCATTAGAGAAAAAAATAGAGAATTATTAAAAGAGCTTGGCACAGTTGTATATTTGACTGCCTTGAAGGAGACAATAATAGAACGTGTGGCGGGATCGGAGAATCGTCCTTTGCTTCAGGGACAGCAATTATCAGAGAAGGTGGAACAAATGCTGAAGGAGAGGGACCCACTGTATCGTCAGGCAGCGGCTGTATTGATAAAAACAGATGGCAAGACAGTGCAAGAGATTGTGCAGGAGATAGAACAAAG